>CAVCDF010000153.1:0-3863 GCA_963600795.1 Anaerotignum sp.
CTTGAGGCCAATCTTCTCCTAAAAGATTGGCCTCTGTTATTTCTGACCTCTGATCAAATCCCTACATCGTCTTGCCCTCCTTAATTTGTGTCCATTCCCTTAATCTTTTGCCCACTTCATCTTGTGGCAGACGCCGGTTTGTTTCTTTCAACAATTCCAAACATTCTGCGGCATAGCCTGCGGAAATGATGTCATTCTCGACGAGGCTGTCCAGAACAAAAAGGATTCCCGCGACGTGAACATTATCTGCTTCAGCAAGCTTGCGGAGTCTGTTGTCGCCGGTAAGAAGAAGAGCGGACTGTTGTTTTGCGTGATACCAGACAGCTGCGTCGGTGATGCTGAGATTGCTTTTCATTAAGTTCACCACATCGTTGATGCATTCTGGCAATGTCTGATTAATCTCAAGTTTCCCCATCTTCATGACACTCAATATTGTTTCCTTCTGATTCGACAGTTCAATCTCGCGTAGAACCAGATCTGTGGAATGAATTTCATAGGGAAGCATAAAGAATTCCCCGACCAATCTCATCGTACAGAGATCGATAAAAATATTTGTGTCGCAGAAGATGCGTTTTTCCATATACTATACGAACATTGCGTTTTCAATCATTTGCTGCACCGGTATGCCAAGAAGGCTTGATGCCTTTGAGCCTGAAATCAATTCGTCTGCATATGCCCGATATACCATCTTTTCGAACTTGTCGGTGTGCTCGTCTGCATATCGTGACTTTATAGCATAGTCATTAAATGACGGGTTAGTGCGTTTGAGAATGTTATAGTTTCTATATTTGGGCTCCCCAATCATACCGAAGTCCATAGCTTTGTGCATCAGTGCGTCAATCGAAATTCCGAATTCCTTCTGAATGTCAGCAAATTCCTGAAGGCTGATTTTTCTGTGACTGATGTCGCCCAGTTTGGATTTCATCTCTTCCGAAGATATTAACATCTCCCCGGCAAACAGATGGCAAAGCTTTTCAATCTCTTTGTCCTCTACTTCAGGTTCAAAACGCATGATGATGTGACCAAGTTCGTGTAAAGCTGTAAAACGCTTACGCTCAGATGGATAGTTCTTGTTTAACACAATAATTGGAGTCTTGTCGGCCATCCCGCTGAATCCGTCAAAATCCATACTCGCATCGATTTCAATTACGATAATTCCGATGGTCTCAAGAAATCCGATTACATTGCTGATACTGTCTCCGGGCATATACCATTTGTTACGGAGAACAGATGCAACCCTTACGACGTCTTCTTTAGTAGATACCGGACCTTCAGATATGGTGAAGTCTGAAGGCGTTGCATTACAGATGTCACAAATTTCAACATAGCGTTCCAGAATCTCAGTTGCTTTTGCCTGAATAGCATTTCTTTCTTTCACACCGAGCTTGTACTTTTTTCTGAATTCTATCCCGGTGATAGTCGTGTTCATAGGACGGAAGAAATAGTCCACAGAAACGTCAAATATACGAGACAGTTCGATAAGGACATTACTGGATGGCAACATCTTCCCTGACTCGTACTTATAGATAGCCTGAGGAGTCACAAGGTCTCCCAGGGCATTGCTTAAGGCAGCCATTGACATGTTTTTCAACACTCTGGCATTTTTTAGCCTTGAGGCGAATATTTGGGCATTGTCCATAAGTTGAATTATTATTGGTTTGCAAATATAAATTTATTTTTTGGAAATACAAACCAATTGTATGAATAACCTCGAAGATTTCTTGGATAAATACTATAGCGTTAACCCTTTGAGTTTAGCCGGAAATAGATGACTTATTCTGTTTTAGCCGGTAATAACCGAGCAAATATTAATCTTATTTTCAATAATCGGCTTTAGCCCCGACTTTTTACATGTCATATTTGCCTAAAATTGAAACCACAGCCAAGCGTTACCTCCGTCAGCTAACAGAATTCGGCTACCTTGAAGCACGCGGCGGCAACAGGAACCGGACATATGTGCCGAAAGAGTGGTAACGTTTCTTAGTTAAGATCACACTGATCGAAACAAGAGAAAATAATGAGGTTGACATTTTCGTCAATCTTATGACAGAATTGCATTGCCGTCATCTTAAAGCGGATATCGACCAATATGTGGAGTCCATAGAAGAGAAAATGGCCGATAATCGTGAAGTGAAAACAGACGATATTGTCTCACACTTTGGCTTCACCGCCACCACTGTCAGGCGTTACCTTCGTCAGCTAACAGAATTCGGCTACCTCGAGGCACGAGGCGGCAACAGAAACAGGACATATGTGCCGAGAGAGTTTGGCGACCTCTCATAATTAGGGATACAGGAATCTCAGCAACCAGTCGGTTTAAGTCGGCCTGGGCCACTAGCAGGTTTACAATTCCAATGAATTGTCCTTCAGTAGGAAATCATAAATGCTTATGGTTGTGATACCGGATTCATCCCTTGTAACCGGACTTTCTTCTCCGATAACGATAATCTTCTTGAATGAATCATCCACTTTCAGCAAAGAAGCCCGTTCCTGTTTTATTTTCTCGTCAGATTCCATACGGTATGCTGACTGTATGTAGTAACGCCTACTCTGCTTTCATCGCTAATCGAATTTTGCGTCACCGAGTGACGCGGTTTTCGATTACAAGGGTAGTTGTTTTCTTTAGTTATCCAAAAAGCCAATAAGAAAAAGTGTCATTTGGGTAAGAGGTTTTGGATTTCCGACAAGCTTCGATGTGACCACGTTCGTGCTGCCGTCTCTGCAGGACTGAAAGTATGCCCTCATCGGGGTTCTACTCGGCCTTTTTCCGTAGGCCTCTTGTGGGAAGGGCTTCGAGCGGGTTGTCGGGCCAGAAGTGCTTGGGGTACCTGCGGCGGAGCTCCTTTCTCACTTCAAAATAGGTCCCGCTCCAGAACGAAGCGAGGTCACTTGTCAGCTGCACCGGCTTGAATCCGGGCGAGAGCAACTCCATAAGCACGGGCCTTCTGCCGAGGTCCACGGCGGGAGTCTCCGTCATCCCGAAACATTCCTGAAGCCTGACCCTGAGCACCGGCGTGTCGGCGCCCAGCCGATATTCCAGGCGTATGCGGCTGCCGGTGGGCACTTCTATGTGCGAGGGCGCTATCCGGTCGAGTTCGGCGGCCTTCTCATAGGGTATCAAGGCGCGCAGTACGGCGGCCATGTCAATCTTTTTCAGCTCGGCGCGCGTGGAGGCGTTCCCTATATAAAGCGGTAGCCATTCCGCGCAGTCTTTGAGTACCGTCTCAGTGCTCAGGTCCGGCAGTTCCAGTTCCGGATGCCATGCGGCCGCGGCGGCCACTCTCCTCTGAAGGTTCCCCACTTCTTCGCTCGAGAAGTCCAGCAGCGACACCCCGTCCTTTCTCACGGCCTCGCATACGGCCTCGACCGTCTTTTCGTGCGGAACGTTCTGCAGGGGAACCGTCCTTGTGACCAGGGCTCCGATTCTTGTCTCCCGCCTTGCGGTGACCCTTCCTTCCTTCTGGTTCCAGCCGATTTTCTCCGAAGTGCTTTCAAGCGCTCCGAGGTCTGCCGGATTCACCGCACAGGACAGAAAAATCCTGCCCGTGGCTCCGGGGCCGCCTGCGGAAAGGTCGGCGCACACTATCCAGGGCTCCGCCGAGAGGGGGTCCTGAATATTCATCCATACCTTTTCTCCGTTCCTGGCCAGAAGATATTCTCCTGCCGCGCCTCCGCTCTGTCGCGCGATGCGCTCGGGGAAGGCCATTGCCAGCAGATAGCCGGCATCTTCCGGGGCGGGATTGCGGCCGTCCGGCTCCGCGTGGATTATTTTTCGGTATTGACCGGCAATCTGCAGTATCCTGCCCATCGTTCCGGAGGCCTGCTTCCCGGAGTTCCTGGCCGAGCGTAGGGCGGACAGGCGC
>CAVCDF010000154.1:0-2528 GCA_963600795.1 Anaerotignum sp.
CCTCGATAGCGGCCGCATTCGCAAGCATCCCGAAGTTCGCCGCCGGCGGCATCGCGTACGGCCCGACGCTCGGCCTCTTCGGAGAGTACGCCGGAGCGTCATCCAATCCGGAGGTAGTCGCGCCTCTCAGCAGGCTGCGCTCCCTGCTCGGCGGGGATGACGGCGGAAGCCGGCCGAGCGTGGAGTTCGTGATCCGCGGCCGCGACCTGGTCGGAGTGATGAATAAACGTAACAGACTCATAGGGAGGACATAGACATGATGTATCTGAGATATAGCGGGGAGTTCCTGAGCATCGCCGGGGTGACCTGGCGCTGCGAGATATGGCAGGACGCGGAGTCGGACTTCGATGCCGTGGGCGACCTCCGGTTTCTATCCGGCAGCGAAGTGGAGATAGAATGGTCGCAGAAGGATAAGGAGGAGGTGATATGCGGCAGCGTGGCCACCGTCACGCTCCTCTCGCCGGGAGACCGGACTTACACCGGGATGTACACCATCGCTCCGGGAAAAATCAGGCTTGACATATACAGGGAGGGCACCCTCTACTGGTGCGGGTGCCTCGACCCTGAGTTCTACGAGGAACCCTACGCCTACGGAGACAGATACGCGGTGTCGCTGACGTTCTCGGACTTCGGGATCTTCGACCGCCTGAAATACAACCTCTCAGGTTTGAAGACCGTTCGGGCGGTGATTGAAGACGCTTTGAATAGGGGCGGACTGTCCCAGCTGTCCCTCAGCTGCGAGCGGGTCAGCACATACGTCAATGGACTCGCCGCGACACCGCTGTTGGACGCCCTCGCCGTGCGGTCGGAGAACTGGACCGACGATGCGGGAGATGAGTCGTCGATGGCGGAAGTCATCGAGGGAATGCTGCGGCCGCTCGCGCTGAAGATGGTGCAGAAGGCCGGCAAGGTTCACATCTACGACATCAACGGTCTATACAACGGCTACGAGTCCGAGGAGATAGAATGGGATCTGCAGGACCAGACGCTCGGCACGGACAAGGTCGCCAACAACGTCAAGGTCATATTCTCGCCTTACGCCGGTGACAGCCTTATCGACGGCGATGACCTGTTCGACACGTCCGGGGACACCGAAGACAAAATCAACCTGACCAACAGCGGCACATACTTCACATTCTACAAGGGCCTGTCGTCCGGCGTAGCCGACACGCAGAACCTGTCGTTCACGATATTCACCTGCGGGGGATCCTATGCCGCCTCCCAGGGCAAGAGCAAGTTGCCGTACGTCAATCCGCTCGCGGGATATTTCCACATACTTCCGCTCCTTGACGGCGAGGAGAACGAAGGCGTGTACGAGTTCTTCACCACCGGATCGGAGAAGATCAGCGGCGGGGCATCGTCCAGGCATCCGAGCTCCAAGTATTCCGTCGAGACGTTGTTTTCGACACCTAAGGTCTATCTGCCCGACCTATCGCAGTCATCGGGCCGCAAGCCGCTGCTGAAGGTCACGATGGAGATGCTGATGGATGCAAAGTACAACCCGTTCGAGAGCGAGGACGTGATGGACGGGACCGACGAGATGACGGAGTTCGAGAGCATAGCGTATGCCAGGATTCCCGTCAGGATCAGCCTGTACGATGAGTCGGGAAACGAAATCTACCATTACAGGAACGCGGATGTCCTGAACTCCGCCCTTACGAATGCCACACTGAGCGCGGCACTGGGAGAATGGGAAGCGGGATCTTCCGTCCCTGCCGACGCTTCGCTGATGTACTACGGGTCCAACTTCGAAAAGGGCGAGGCCGTGGGAGGCTGGAAGGCCAACAGGCAGGCGGTCCACGCGATGTCCACGCTGGCGCCGTCGTTCGTAAATCTCGACGATGGCCAGTTCATACCGTACCCGCCTGCGGGAGGGTATCTTCAGATTTCGGTAATCACAGACAAGACGGTATTTCAGGGAAGCACGTCGGGCGGCAACCCGGTGGAGGTGACGTCAGACAATGCGGACAAGTTCCTGCGGTGGACACTCTACAAGGTGCCGTCGGTCGAACTGGTTAACAACGACATCCTCCACGGCGCAGTCACCTCCGACGACATCGAATATTCGGGAGTGCTGAACGAGGACGCGAAAGACTCGCTGGAAATCGACACCGTTTGCGGCACGATGCCGACGGTCAACCCGTCGGCCAAGGGACTATACTATAGGAGCGACGGACCGCTCGTCGAGAAGATGATACGGGCCGGCAGGGCGGCACGGCCTGAACAGCTGCTGATAGGCTCGATGTATTCGCAGTTCGCCGACAGAAAGACGGTGCTCTCGGGTACCGCCAGGATATTGCCGGACGGGCTGAAATGGTACACCGACGCGGCGCTTGACGGCGTGCAGCTGATGCTGCTCGGCGAGGTACAGAACCTCAGGAAGGACGAAAGCAAAATAACGGCGGCGGAATTCCGCCCGGATGAATATAAATCAACAGGAGAATGAGCAAGACATACAAGGAATTGATAAAGGTCCTCAGGTCAGCCGCGAGAAACGGCTCGGGGACCGCACAGTCAGGAGCGTCGAC
>CAVCDF010000155.1:0-28199 GCA_963600795.1 Anaerotignum sp.
CTACGACAACACCGTGTCCGTTGTCGATCTCGCTTCTATGAAGGTCGTGGATGTCATCGAGGTGGCCGTCAACCTCTGCCACATCAAGGCCGATTCATACGGCAGGCTCTGGGTCTCCTCGAACGGCAACTACTACGATGTCTCCTCTAACCTCTATGTCCTTGAGAAGGACGGCGGCAAGTACAAGGTGGCCAAGGCGATGGACATCCCTGTCGCCAACTTCACCATCGCGGACGACAAACTCTACCTCTACAGCAGCGAATACAGTTACGAGACTTCCAGCACCACGGTCAGCTATGCCATCGTGGATGTGGCTTCCGAGAGCGTTGTCGGCAAACAGATCATCACAGACGGCACGGAGAGCGAAATCGTCGCTCCTTACGGCATCGCCGTCCATCCTGTCAACGGTGACATCTACATCGCCGACGCCCGCAACTATGTCTCCAGCGGCCACCTGTACTGCTACTCCGCTTCAGGTCAGCGGAAATGGTACGTCTACACCGGTTTCATCCCCGGTCACTTCGCGTTCCTGCCAAGGTAGCCTGCGGCATCCGCCCCGTTGCGGAACCCGGCACATAGTGTAAACTTTCGGAATTATTTCTAACTTTACCGGAAACCAGACATACCGCAATGCCCTGCGCTTGCGCTGACGGAGCGGACTTTGCCGGAAACTTATAAAAAGAAAGGAATATGAAGAAATTGCTATTGACGGCTGCGGTGCTTCTGGCAGGTGCCAGCGCTTCCGCACAGCAGGCTCTCGGAGGAGGCCAGCAGATCATTTCTCCTGAAATCAACGCGGACAACTCCGTCACCTTCCGCTTCGTGGCTCCCAAGGCCATAAAAGTGCAGGTGACAGGTGACTTTCTTCCGGCCACTCCCGTGAAAATGGGCGATTTCACCTTCGACGCCCCAGGCGTAGCGGACCTCAAGGAAGGAAAAGACGGAGTCTGGGAATATGTTTCCGCACCTCTTGAAAGCGAACTCTACAACTACAGTTTCATCGTGGACGGTCTTTCGGTGAAGGATCCGAACAACGCCTATCTGCAGCGCGACATCGCAACGCAGACGAATTACTTCATCATCGGCGGAGGCAAGGCCGATGAATATACGGTGCACGATGTTCCCCACGGAACAGTCGCACGGATGTGGTATCATTCCGACGTACTGGGCAAGGACCGAAGAATGTCCGTCTATACTCCTGCGGGGTACGAGAACGGCAAGGGCAGATACCCTGTCCTCTATCTTCTGCACGGTATGGGAGGTGACGAGGAGGCCTGGCTCTGCACGGGACGGGCGGCCCAGATCATGGACAACCTGATCGCCGAGGGCAAGGCCGAGCCTATGATCGTGGTGATGACGAACGGCAACACCAGGCATCAGGCCGCTCCTGGTGAGGATGCTTCGGGGATGTACAAGCCGTACAACTGCGGATCTTTCGACACTTCTTTCGAGGCTCACTTCAAGGACGTCATCTCGTTCGTCGACAGCCACTTCCGCACGGTCAGAAAGGCTTCTTCACGCGCCGTGGCCGGCCTTTCCATGGGTGGAGGACACAGTTTCGAGCTGTCGCTGAACTATCCGAAGACCTTCGGCTATGTGGGGCTTTTCTCGGCCGCCGTCGGAATACATAACGAGGACACTTCCGGTTACCTCGCTCCGGATTTCTACAAGGACACCTACGGGAAACTGGACGTTCTATTCGCCAACCGGCCGGAACTCTACTACATCGCCATAGGAGAGTCCGACTTCCTCTACAAGGCCAACGAGGAACTCCGCAAGCACCTCGACGAGAAGAACTATCCTTATGTCTACGTGGAGACTCCGGGCGGCCACATCTGGCGCAACTGGCGCATCTATCTCGTGGACTTCGCCCAACGCCTCTTCAAGTAGCCCCCCAACCAGCCGGGCACAACCTTCGGCCCCACCCCGTGCGTCAGAAGCCCATTTTCACGCACGGAAGCCGCTGTTGAGCCATCCCGTGCGTCAGAAGCCCCTTTTCACGCACGGAACCCGCTGTTGAGCCACCCCGTGCGTCAGAAGCCCCGTTTCACGCACGGAAGCCGCCGAGAGAGACCTTGAGAGCAAGCCTAAAACATGCGGCCGGAAGATTTTGACAAGACTGCCAGATTTTGGCAGTAAAGATGTGTAGTTTTGCAGCCGTGAGACTAGGAAGATGTTTCGGAACGGTCTCCTTAAGTAATGCACATAAACACTTTACACTATGCTTAGAGGTTCAGCAACTTTCGTCTGCGACAACTGCGGACACAAATTCAAAGGACCGGACTTTGAATGGCAATGCACGGTTTTCACCGCTCCGGTCAAGTGCCCGAACTGCAACAGCTGGCACACCAGTCCAAAATACTGCCGGCTGCTGTTCAGCAAAGTCTATCGTGACATCTGGAAACAACTCGACGAGACAAAATGATGATGGTGGCCGGGGCGATGCGCATCGTGACCGGGCCTGACGGCAGCCGTGGCAGATAAGCACCTGACAGTAAAGCAGATAAGCAAAGGTCTGGTCGTGATATCACGACCAGACCTTTGCTGTTTTACTTGATTACCAATCGGCTATCCGCCACGACTTTTGAAGGCAGGAGAAGATTCCGTGCGTGGAATGCCTCGTTTTACGCACGGCAGCACCGGCGGAAGCCGTTCCGTGCGTCAGAGACCCCGTTTCACGCACGGCAGGACCGGCGGAAGCCGCAGAGTAGCGTTCAACGACTGCGGAGAATGGTCTCGGTGCAGGTGATCTCCCGGCGTGAGGCGGCATCCCAACGAAACACGGGGCTGAGGGGCTGGCCGATGTGCGTCTACAGCACACATCTACAGCACACATCTACAGCACGATTATCCTTTCACGGTTGAATCTGGTGACTTCATCGTCACCGACATATTCATCAAGGACTTTCTTCTTCATTTCCTGAGGCGGCAGGTCTATGTACTTGGCGAAAGTTCCGCAGAAAAGTTCCATATTCTTAGCCATTTCCTCCTCATCCAGCACGGCATCGCCCAGGCAGTACAGTTCTTCGCCGACCTCGCTTATGATCATGCCGGTATGCAGGCCCGTCCCGGCCTGATACTTCCTGAAGAAAGCATCCGAGTGACACCAGATGGAGATCGTCTCCTTTTCCTTCAGGAGTGGAGCCTCAGACTTGGACACAATGTAATGGGTGAACTGGAAAAACACCTCTTCCCCGGAAGGAAGCGGCAGCATCGAGCCTGCCATAAGCCCTTCGGAGGTACCGTGGCCGAGCAGCACGATTCTGTCATGTTTCCCAATCTGTCCGGCAATATATTCCGGCGACGCGTCAAAGTCGCGGATTACGGTCCAGTCCCGATTCTCATAAATGGCCTTCAGGCAGTCTGTGGAAGGGTCCGAAGGATGAATGACAAGTGTTGATTTCTGTTTTTGCATAGATCTGTGATTTCTTGTGTTCGCTAAATTCATATACACCTCTTGTTCTGAATTCTTTCCGCAAAATTTTGGATTTGCAAGATGATCCATCGCATCAAGATTTGTAGCACAAATATAATGCGTAATATTTACACCGTCAAATATTTTGAGTAGATTTTACATATTCATTGGGGCGCCAACAGAATTTCGCAAAAAGTCCAGCTAATGCACTACCGCTGCAAATCTGTCAGCCGACTCCCGGCCGAACCCGCCAGCCGTGGCGGATAACCCTTTGATAATGAGGCAAAAGAGCATATGTCTGGTACTGAAATCCGTACCAGGCATATGCTCTTTTCGTTGGTTGTCAGTCACTTATCTGCCACGGGCCACGATTTTACGTTTCGTCCCGCCCAACTGTTATGTATGCCAAGTACCGCCGTGAGCGACATTCGGCTTTACGCTTCGTCCATCCCTGCCCTTTGTCCGTCGGAGGAATTATGAGTCACTATTGCAATTGTTGACGGTGCGGCCGGACAGAGCCGGAAATGTTGCCGGGAGGTGTTGAACTAAGATGGCGAGGCGGACCTGCCTCAGGCAAGAAGTCTCTGCTACCTGCCGGCGAGGATGTCGGAGAGCTTGATGGCCTGGAAGAGGATCTGGGCAGTGCTGCCTTCGTAGAGGATGCCCAGGGTGTCGTCGTCAATCATCGTCATGCAGGAATATCCCCAGCCCTTCTCCTCGTCGATCAACAATGAATATGGCCAGGTGACTCCCCCGTCCTTGCTGGCTCGGACTGTGAAATCCACCCTGTCCTTCGTAGAGGCCGGGTTGGAGAACAGAAGAAGGCCCTGAGACTTCACCGCCAGCAGACTTGCCTGACACTGAGGCTCAATCAGCACGTTGTTGGACTCGTGGGTCTTCCAGGTCTTGCCAAGATCATCGGTCACGTAGACCTTTCGGGTCTTGTCACCGTTCCTGTAATTGCGCATGTTAAGAAGAAGGACTCCCGGCTCGATTTCCGCCACCTGGTCCTCGCATACGTGGGATACGGCCAGCGAAGAGACCTGCCAGGTGTCGCCGCCGTCCTTGCTGTAGATGATGCCGCCGGAAGCGTTCTCGGGCGAGTCCCAGACCTGGATCGGAACAACGAGAGTACCGTCGGACATTGTGATTCCCCGTCCCGGTCCCTGGAAGATCTGAGCGCATTCAGGATCCTTGACCTGCTTCGTGATGTTGACCGGGGCTTCCCAGCTGCGGCCGCCGTCACGGCTTCTCACCATAACCAGCTGGGGCACATCGATCGGATCGAAACCCTTCGAAGAGGACGTTGTCGCCGTCTGCCCCTTCAGGCCGTGCGCCCAGAGAGCGAAAATGAATATGTCGCCGGACTTCTCGTCCACAAGAATGCACGGATCTCCGGTTCCGTTCTGGGCGCGCGGAAGCCCGCCATATTCACCCATATCCATCGCGACCTGCATCTTGCTCCAGGTCTTTCCGCCGTCGGAACTTCTCTGCACGCCGACATCGATGTCGCTCTGCAGGTCCATGCTGGAATCCCAACGGATGTCGTAGGCGGCTATCAGGTCGCCGTTCTTGGCGGTCGCCAGGGCAGGAATCCTGAAGGTGTCGATTCCGTCGTCACCGTGGTTGCGGAGAGCTATCGCATAGCGCCTGCCGGAAGACGGACCGGTCTCGGAAATGTTCACGGATTCTCCGTCCAGTTTCATCGAGGCGACCTTTACGGAGAAGGTGTCAGTCAGATTCACTTTGGACGAAACGACGGAAACGCTCACGTAGAACCTGTTGTCACCGCGCACAAGCGGCCTGTCGAAGGACAGTGTCACCTTGCCGGCCTTGTCGGGCCTGGAACTGTCCACATCGATGACGTAACGTGGGTCGCACCAGGCGGAGTGGCCGCTGCCCCACTGACGGAACTGCGCCCACATCACGAGCGAACCAGATTTGGTGTAGAGGCACGGAACCGTGCCGGTGGAGACCAGGCGGACATCCTTCACGGCAGCGCGCGGGATGCCCTCGATGGAAACTTCGACCTCACCGGAGGCCTGTCTAGCGGATTCGCTCGGAATCACGATCTCGGAAACGATGTTGTGGTCCCTGTCGAGTATGACGGGAATCCTTGGATTGTAGACGCTGACCAAGGATGAAACCAGCAGAGTGGACAGAAATGAAACCATAATATCAGAATTGGAAATAAATGAAAGTCTGAAGGTCGGAAGTTATGAACTGGCAGATGACAAAGACCGCGAGGACGCAGACAAGCACCATCAGCGGAAGAGGCATCGAAGCGAACCAGATGCGGTAGCGGCGCTTGAAATTCTCAGGAAGCCAATGGATGACCATACCGATGACAAAAACCAGTATCACGCCGAGATGCTGCTGAACCATAGCCGGAATCAGCGACAGGTCCCAATCGCCGCCGATGCGCTCGACCATATTCTTCGCAGTGCTCCAGGCCTTCTCGTTCGCTTCGGCAGGATCAAGATTGGAGCCGCTGCGGAAGAAAAGACGGGTGAAGGTTATGAATATGAATGTCATCAGCACGGCCCAGGCCGTCTCAAGCCAGGAGAAGGCCGCCTTGAAGCGGCAAAGATGGTAGACCATCCGGACAAAAGCACCGATGAATATGATGAGCGTCCAGACGAAGAACATATTGAACACTGAAGCCGGAACGTAGATCTTCAAAAGATAGAACGTCAGGCAGACAAGTCCTATTACAAGGGTCCTGAAATAGACGTTGCAGCTCTTCCAGAACCGGTAGATGAGCATTCCGAGGCCGTTCAGACCGCCCCAGATCATAAAGTTCCAGCTCGCGCCGTGCCAGAGTCCGCCAAGCAGCATCGTGTCCATCCTGTTGATGTCCGAAATCAGTTCCTTGCGGTATTTCTTGCAGAAGGCTATCAGCAGGCCGAGGATGGCGGCTATGACGAGGACCACTCCGAAAACCCACCAGTTCTTTGCCAGGGCCGAAGCCAGGAAGGCTATTCCGAGAATGATGGCATACGAGCCGAAAGTGCCGTTGCGGTTGCCGCCCAGAGGGATGTAGAGATAGTCCTGAAGCCATTTGGAAAGTGAGATGTGCCAGCGTTTCCAGAACTCTCCGGCATTGCGCGCCTTGTAAGGAGAATTGAAGTTCTTCGGAAGATAGAAGCCCATCAGCATAGCGGTTCCGGTGGCGATGTCGGTGTAGCCGGAGAAGTCGGCATAGACTTGAAGCGAATAGCCGAACAAGGCGGTAAGGTTTTCGAAACCGGTGTAGAGCAAAGGATTCTCAAAGACGCGGTCGCAGAAGTTCACTGCGAGGTAATCGCTGAGTATCAGTTTCTTCGCAAGACCGTTCAGAATCCAGAAGACAGCGATTCCGAACTGTCTTCGCCCGAGAAAGAACGGCTTGTGCAGTTGGGGAATGAATTCCTTGGCGCGGACTATAGGTCCGGCCACCAGCTGAGGGAAGAAACTCAGATAGAATCCGAAATCCAGGAAGTTCCTTATCGGCTCGATTGTTCTGCGCGAAACATCGACCACATAACTTATTGCCTGGAAGATGAAGAACGAGATTCCGACAGGCAGGAAAATCGAGTCCACATTGAACACCGGAACTCCGGCAATTCCGTTTCCGACCTGCGCGAACCAGTCCCTGACGACGAACTCTGTGCCGAAAAGGTTGTTGACCACATCGGTCACGAAATAGGCGTACTTGTAGTAGCAGAGCAGAGAGAGGTCGACAACGGTGCTAAGCACTACGACGGTCTTCCGCCAGAAGCCTCCCCCGATCTTCGGCAACACAAAGCCGGCCAGGTAGTTATAGACGATGACGAAGCCGAAAAGTATCAGGAACAGACCGCTTGTCTTGTAGTAGAAGAACAGGCTGACTATGAACAGGAAGGCATTGCGCAGCAGGACCTTGCTCCTGAACACGCAAAGGAAGGCCAGCACGATGGCGAAGAAAGCCCAGAAGTAGAACTGGGTGAAAAGCAGGGGGTGAGCCTGGTCAAATGAAAACAAACTGTTGAGAAAATCCGACGCTACGTCCCGAAAACCCATCTCTTTATCTGGTTAAATGTTCCACATATCTGTCCATCAGCGCATTGAACAGCAAATCGCCAAGCAGTTCGTAGCCGGCCTCGGTGAAATGCACCTTGTCACGCTTGGCAAGTCCGGCTTCCTCCCATTTCTTCATCGAACCGAGTCCGCCCATTATCTCGAAAAGGTCCCAGACTCCGGCGCCGCAATCCTTTCCGAGCCTGAGGAAGGCCTGCTCGGCAAGTTGTCCGTTGGAATTGACGACATAACCTTTCCTTCGGATGCGGCGGAAACTGTCGTTGTTGGTGATGAACAGCACCGCGCAGTCTGGTGCCACCGAATGTATCTGAGCGACAAGCCGCTTGTAGCGCATCACGAAGTCGTCCACCGAGAAATCAGGCACGGTGGCATCGTTGATTCCTATGCCCAGCAGAACAAGATCCGGATTCAGCCGTTCAAGATCCCTTTCAAGACCGGAACATTTCGCATAGGAATTCAGTGAAGCGCCGTTCACTCCGATTTCCGTCACCGTTATGCCGGGGAAAGGATTGTCCAGCAGAATGCCTGTCAGCGTGAATTCTCCGGATTGTCCGCGGGTGGAGACCTTGACTGAATCCGTCAGAGAAGGAAGGCGGAAAAACCAGCTTGAATCGGCCTCGACCAGCGTGCCGGCAAGAGTGTCCCCCTTCTCCAGCACGACCGCCGGCACCCTGTCGCCGCCGGAAGAATAACCAAGCACGGTCACATCGTTGAAGGTGAATACAGGATCGGAAGGCTTCGGATCCCTTGCCACGGCCGTCACGGTCACGGATGCCTTGGCGTCGCTCGTGGTGAGGGCGATGCCGGTAAGCCCTAGCCTGCGGTCAGGCGACTTGTGCACGTTCTTCGTCACTTTCCATTCTCCTGTGCCGCTGGTGGTGAAACTGCTCGGATTGTTGGTGCGGGCGGCGGAGAAAGGAAACACAAGTCCGCGCCCCCCGTCCAGCATCGGTCTGAGAGACAGGAGATTTCTTCTCAACTGACCCGTAAAGGTGCCGGCCTGCACGTGCGAACCGCCGATGTGAACTATCCGGAGATTGCCCTGCCCCTTGAAAAGAACAGAATCCATCTTGCAGTAAAGGCGCTCGAACGATGAACTGTCCCCCTGAAACCTGATGCAGTTGAGGCCGAACCGCGCGAAATCATATTCATTCACCGGCTTCCTGAGTGTCTGGGCGCCAAGACGCGGCTGCCAGAGCAGAAGCAGGCAGAGAATGACGGCAGCCGCCATTGAATGTGTGTGAATATGTCTCCGTCCCGTCATATTCCTTCAATTGCTGTGGAATCCTGCGCTGTGAAATCCTGCGCCGCGGCGCGAAGCTTCCTAGGATCGGTGCGTCCTTCGAAAATGTAGTCCCGGACCGCCTCTTCGGAAAGCCCCTGGCGGAGCTTGTAGAAATCGTGGTAGAGAAGGAACGACCTGGAAAGCGCATCGCCGATCTCCACCGCACCCTTGTGGGTGAAATGAATATGGTCGGGGCTTCCCAGGGCCGGCTTGTGGTTGACCCACTGTTTCATCGACCCCGCTCCGCCCATAACGTGGAACGTGTCCCAGTAGGCCACCCCGTTCTTCAGGCAGTTGACTCTCAGCGAATCGTTCAACTGGGTCAGGAGAGGCCAGGTCACAAGGTTGCCGTCCACGCTCTTGCACATATCGGCCGGTCCGATGAACATCAGCTGCGCCTGCGGCGCAACCTCCCTGAAGTAGGCGAACTGGGAAACTATCTTCTTGACATAGGAGGAGATTGTCCTGTTTGAGCTCATTCCCGGCATCGCGTTGCCTCCGAACTGAAGAATTATCAGCCTCGTGTCGGTCTTCTCGAAACTTTCCTTCATCAGCTGACGGTTTATGGAAGAGAAGATGAAGCCGGCGCAACCGCGCAGCGCAACATTGTCCACGGTGACTCCGCCCTCGCGGCTGTCCAGCATTATGCCGTAGATTTCAGCGTTGCCTGAAAAGCTTATCGTCCCCTTTCCTGCATCGCAGGGCAGGTTCCAGGAAACGAGCGAGACTCCTGCCGACGACGAATCGATGACGGCGCTCTGAACCGGAAGCGTGTCGCATTTCAAGGTCATCCCGAAGCCGGCGCTATTCTGTCCCAGAAGCACGGAAACTCTTGAGATGGATTTCACCAGTTCCTGGGAGTATCTGTTTTTGGTCCTGCTGAACGTGAATGCCGCCTTGCCGGAAACCGCCGAAGCCTGGGTCAGCGGACCGTAGCGCTTGGTGGACATCTTCCTCGTCAGCGAATCCCCTACCATCGCATAGCGGGTTATGCCGCCCGAAGCGCTCTGGGAAAGCGACACCGTCGGAATCCTCTGGACCATCGGCACCATTCCCGGGCCCGAGCCGCCGAAACGGGTCTGGATGTTCTGCCTGAGAATGGCGGAAATCCTGTCCATTTCCAACTGTGAATCGCCGTAGTGCAGGATTCTCACCGTCCGGCCCTCCGCCTTGGCTTCGGTCATCTCCTTGAAGAGGGAATCCAGGAAGGTGTAGTCGTCGTCAGGCATATAAATCCGGTTCGGATTGTTGTGGATGTAGTTACGGTAGTAGCTGAGAGTGTCCTTCGAGGCCTCGACCATCTCGTAACTCTTCTGCACTGCAAGAAGCACGGAATCGACATCGACCTCGGAACCGCGCTCGCTCAGTTTGGCAAGGCTCGATTCGTAGGACGGGAACCTCAGTTTGAGGTTACCTACCCGGACTCCTTTGGCCGGGTAGCAGTACCAGACCGAAAAGAGCAAGGCGAAAATCGCCAGGAAAAAGAGCAGTATCCCTGATTGTTTCATTATCCTTACCTGTAAATCAAGAGTTTACGGCCTTCGCGAATCATATCGCTCTTAAGACCGTTCCATTTTTTCAGATCTGAGACCTTCACCCTGTACTTCGCCGCGATGCCTCCGAGCGTGTCTCCGCGCCTGATGACATACGTTATTTTGGCAGTGTTCAAGGCCTGCTGCTTCCGGAGCGAATCCTGCCTGGCCTTCCGGAGGGCGGCCTGCTCGCGGAGGAATGCCTGCCGTTCCGCCTCCCTTGCGGCCGCGAGGGTTTCAATTCTGCCGAAGGCGGAAACTATGTCTCCCGAATATTCTTCCTCCATCTTTTTCAGGCTGGTCAGCACGGGCGCAGACGCGAATGCGGAAGAATCCATCGCGGCCAGCGCAGTAGGACTCTGCGCGAAGGCCACGACGGCCTTGTCCCAGTCGGAATATTCTTCAAAAAGTTCCTGAAGGCGGTCGAGGGCGATTTCAGTGGATTTGGCGGCATCGTCCCTTATGTCCGTCGAATCTCCGGCAACGGCTGTTTCGTTCCGACCCTTCCAGCGGACTGCATCCAGGGCCGAAAGCGACCATATTCCTCTGCGGTCATCCGAAAGACGCTGGTCCGACAGGGCGCAAGGAAGCAGGATGAAATTTTCAGGCATATTCCTTTCTTTAAGTTCAACCCTCAACGAATCAATGAATTCCGGAGTTACACACCTTCCCTGCGGCACACTCCCCGCAAGGAAGGCCGCTACAATGATGAATATGCTCGCCGCTGACGGTTTCACGATTCGGCGGCTTTGGCGAGGCTGTCGGCCAATGAGATGAACGCCTGGCTGTCAGGGCGTGAAGACAGAGCGGACGGTTCTCCGGCATCACCGCATTCGCGGATGGACTGCACAATCGGAATCTGGCCCAGGAGCGGAATCCCGTACTTTTCGGCCATCGTCTTTCCTCCGTCTTTTCCGAATATGTAGTACTTGTTCTCGGGAAGTTCGGCCGGAGTGAACCAGGCCATATTCTCCACAAGACCGTAAATCCTGCGGTTGATGTTCTTGTTGCGGAACATGTTCACGCCTTTCTCGACATCAGAAAGGGCGACCGGCTGAGGGGTGGTCACTATCAGCGCGCCTTCCATCGGGATGTCGTTCACGAGGGAGATGTGGATGTCACCGGTTCCCGGAGGCATATCGATGAGGAGGAAGTCCAGCACGCCCCAGCGCACCTGCAGAATCATCTGCTTGAGGGCGTTGCAGGCCATAGGACCTCTCCAGATCAGAGCCTGTCCCGGTTCGGCGAAATAGCCGATGGACATCCATTTCACTCCGTACTTTTCTATCGGCAGGATGACTTCCTTGCCTTCCCCGATGGCCTCGGCCTCGGGAACGGCTCCCTCGGTGCCGGTCATCAGAGGGACTGAAGGACCGTAGACATCCGCGTCGGCCAGGCCTACCTTGTACCCGAGACGGGCCAGGGCCACGGCCAGGTTGACCGCCACGGTTGACTTGCCGACGCCTCCCTTGCCGGAGGCTATGCCGATGATGTGGCGGACGTTGTTTATCTCATCCATTCCGAGGTCAAGGCCCGCCTTCTTCTTCGGAGCCTCTTCGGTCTTGACGACGGTTCTGACCTCGACCTCGGTACCTTGCGGGGCGTGGCGGATGACCGTCGCCCTGGTGCTGCCGACAAGATATTCAGTGAGAGGGTCGCGCCTCTTCGGGAAGGCGAGGGTGACTGTGACTTTGTTCCCGTTGACGGCCACGCCCTCGACCATTCCGAGTTCGACGATGTTTCTGCTCTCCTTCGCGGGATGCACGACCTCCGCGAGCATATTCAGAATTTCCTGTTCCGTCATATTACTTGACAATGTTCATTTCTTTTGTGAGATAGCCGGCGCCGCCGAATTTGTCCACAAGGAAGAGGACGTAGCGGATGTCCACGCAGATGCACCTCTGGAGGTCAGGCTCGAACATCACGTCGCTGGACATCGACTCCCAGTTGCCGTCGAAGGCCAGTCCGATGAGCTCGCCGTCGGCGTTGAGCACAGGGCTGCCGGAGTTGCCGCCGGTGATGTCGTTGTTGGTGAGGAAGCAGCAAGGCAGGTTGCCGTCGGCCATCGCATAGCGGCCGTAGTCACGCTTGGCATAGAGCTGCTTGAGCTTTGCAGGAACCTTGAACTCGTAGTTGTCAGGGTCTTCCTTCTCGATTACGCCGTAGATGGTGGAGAAGTACTTGTAGTTCACGGCGTCCTTCGGGGAATATGACTTCACGGTGCCGTAAGTGAGCCTCATCGTGAAGTTGGCGTCAGGATACATTGCCTTGCCCTTCTGCCATTCCATCAGGCCGGCGGTGTAGGCCTTCGAAGCCGCCCGCACCTTCGCGCCGGCTTCATCGTCCACATTTCCGTTTATTTTCCTGTAAACCGACAGTACGGAGGACATCAGCTTGCTGACCGGGTCCTTTCCGACTGCGGCGAATCCGTCCGCCGCAACCGTCTCCTTCACTTTCCCGAAGGAAGAGAACATGCTCTCGGCAAACAGCTTGTCGACATACGCTTCCACGTTCAGGTCGGCGAAGTCCTCGCCGAGTCCTTCAAGATAGTTCTCCGGACGGGCGTTCTCCCTGTAGTGCTTGAGCAGCGCGACCGCTTCTTCACGGTCCAGAGGCTCCCAGTAGTCCTCGTAACGGCCCTTCAAAGCCTCTACGGCCTTTTCGACGGCGGCCACCGAGTCCGTGCCGTTCCTCATCTCACGCTTGTAAAAGCTGTCAAAGTTGGCGGCGAGCCCGACAATCTCGATGTTGAATACCGTTTCCATCAGCAGCCTTGTGTCCTTGGCGCGCTGAGCATCGGCTTCGACGCCGGCGGCGATGTCCGCAACGGCGGAACCGTAGCGGGCCTTGCGGTCACTCTTCTTCTCGACCCACTTCTGGAAATCGGCCTCCTTGGCGTGTTCCTTGCCGATGATGTCAAGGTCCTCGAAAGCCTTCTTCTCTCCGATCCACTTCTTCCAGCCGTTGGCCGAGCCTGCGTACTTGTTGGCGTACTTCAGCCTGATCGAAGGGTCCTTCTCCATCCACTTCCACATTATGTCCTGACGGACTGTCCTGGCGGCGATCGAAATGTCGTGCACGTCCATCATGTTCTGAAGCTGAGCTTCGGTCTGGAACCGCTGGGTGCTGCCCGGATAGCCCATAATCATCGAAAAGTCGCCTTCATTGATACCCTTGAGGGAAATCTTCAGCGACTGCTTCGGGACGTACGGCCTGTTGTCCTCCGAATATTCCGCCGGCTCGTTGTCCTTGCCCGCATAGACCCTGAACATCGAGAAATCGCCGGTGTGGCGCGGCCACATCCAGTTGTCGGTCTCGCCTCCGAACTTGCCTATCGATGCCGGCGGAGCGCCCACGAAACGGATGTCATTGTAGATCTTGTAGACTATCAGGTAATAGACGTTGTCATTGTAGAACGACTGAACCATCGCCCTGCAGTTCGGGTTGGCTTCTTCGGCAGCCTTCTCAAGCCCTTCGACCACGCTTTTCCTCACGGACTCATCGGACGCGGAGACGGCTTCGGTCACGTCGGTCATATTCACGAGGAATGTCACCGACAGGCCGGGAACAGGGATTTCCTCCTTGCTGTTCATCGCCCAGTACCCGTCCTCAAGATAGTTGTGTTCATCGCTGGAAAGCTGCTGGATGCTGCTGTAGCCGCAGTGATGGTTGGTCACCAGCAGACCTTTGTCCGAGATCATCTCGCCGGTGCAGCCGCCGCCGAAGATGACGATGGCATCCTTGAGAGATGAATGGTTGACGCTGTAGATCTGGTCAGGCGTGAGCCTGCATCCAAGATCTTTCATCGCATCCGCATTCAGTTTCTGAAGAAGCGGAAGCATCCACATACCCTCATCCGCAAAAGCTGCGGTCCCAATCATCAAGGCAGCCGCGAGCGCACAAATCAACTTTTTCATATTCATTGAAATCTATAATTCATCAACGTGTCCGCCAAAGGCGGAAGATGCAAATTTAGGCATTATTAATGAATATGCGGACGACTATGCAGACAAAAGGACACAAGAAGTTCATCCTTTCCCGTTCTCCGAAAGACGGCCAAGTTCCTTTTCGTACCGGCTGATGAGCTTGCGGTCGTACTCTAGCGTTTCTTCCTTGCTCTTGAGCTTTTCCTTCAGAATCGCATTCTCCGCCTTGAGGGCTTCGAGTTCCTTCCTGTAGTTGCTCTCGATCTCACCGATGATTCTGGAATAGTTGTCCTTCACTTCGTGCAGACCGGTCTCGACCGAATCGATGGGCTCGAATCCGTTCACGAGTTCAGCGACCGAGACGCCGGTCTCCCTGGCGAACTTTTCAATATGCTCGTTCAGAATCCGGGTCGTTCCTCGCTCGAGCTTCCGGTAGGCGTTAAGAGAAATCTCCAGCCGACGGGCCATCTCGGTCTGTGAATAACCAAGTTCAGTCCTCTTCCTTTCTAGGTTGCTCTTTATCGTGGCGTCATCCATCGGCGGTAAAATGTACAGTTTGCAGTCGCGACAAAAATATTCAAAAGAAATCTGATAGTCTTGCAACAGAAAGTTGCAAATGACAACCTGCGGTTGTAACAAACACACAAAAAAGATAAAAAACATATAATTTCCGGTTCATACCACCGGCGGATTGCAACCTGAAGTTGCAATTCAGGAAAACTGTCGCCTTCTTTGCGGAAAACAACTGACGTTATGGAAAAGACAGAAATGGATTATGCGGCTTTCGAGCGCGCGATGGATGAGGAGAAGGTCTATCTCCGGAACGACGATTTCAATGGAATATGCTCGCTGCTCGGCGCCGACGCCGGCGGTCTGGACAGGGAACTGTTCGAAGAGCTTGGCTTTCACGGACAGGAACTTGTGGAAGCCTACCTCGCCGCAGGCAGGAATATTCAATGAATATGCTGCCATAGTGTTGCTATTGGGACAATTTTTTATTAGATTTGCCTTTCAGCATCCGGACAGATTCGCCAGGTTGCCGCAACTGCATAGACAAAGATTTCATAATTAATAACTTATAGTAATGAAAGAATATTCTACTAAAGACATCCGCAATGTGGTTCTGATTGGCAGCGCCAAGTCAGGTAAGACCACATTGTCTGAAGCCATGCTCTATGAGGGCAAGGTCATCGCCAGAAGAGGCACGGTCGAGGACAAGAACACCGTTTCGGACAATGAAGAAATCGAAAAGATGAACCAGAGGTCGATCTTCGCGACTCCGCTCTACGCCGAGTTCATGAACACGAAGTTCAACGTGATCGACGCTCCGGGTTCCGACGACTTCATCGGAGGCGCAGTGTCCGCCTTCAAGGTCTGCGAGAACGGTATTCTTGTCATAAACGCACAGCAGGGCGTCGAAGTGGGCACTGACATCTTCGCACGCTACGCCGACCAGTACAAGCTTCCGCTCATCCTGGCCGTGAACCAGCTCGATTCCGAAAAGGCCGACTGGGAGAAGACCCTCTCGGAAATAAAGGAGACTTTCGGCAAGAAGCCTGTCATCGTTCAGTTCCCTGTCAATCCGGGCACCGCTTTCGACGGTTTCATCGATGTGCTCAAGATGAAGTACTACCACTTCAAGGATGACAATGGCACACGCGAAGAGCTTGAGATTCCTGCAGAATTCACCGACGAGGCCGAGACTCTCCGCCAGGAACTCATCGAAAAGGCCGCCGAGGGCGACGACTCCCTGATGGACAGGTTCTTCGAGAACGGATTGCTCACCGAAGACGAGATCCGCGAAGGTCTCGGACACGGCATCCGCAACAAGGAAGTGCTTCCTATATTCTGCCTCTCAGGCAAGAAGGACATCGGTGTCAAGAGACTGATGGAATTCACGATCAGGACCGCCATCTCCCCTGCGGAGACGAAATCCCTGACGAAGGACGGCAACGAAATAGAGTGCAATGCGGAAGGCCCTGCATCCATCTTCATCTACAAGACCGACGTCGAGCAGCACCTCGGAGAAGTTTCCTACTTCAAGGTGATGTCAGGACATCTGACTGAAGGCATGGACCTTGAGAACCCTGAGACAGGAGACAAGGAAAGGATTTCCACCATCTACGCCGTGGCCGGCGCCAAGAAGGAGAAGGTCACCGGACTGATGGCCGGAGACATCGGATGTACCGTCAAGCTGCGCGCGGGCAAGACCAATGTCACCCTTTCACAGCCGGGTTCAGGCATCGCCTTCGAGCACATCAAGTTCCCTGCATCCAAATACCGCTGCGCCATCAAGGCCGAGTCGCAGAACGACGAGACCAAGCTCGGCGAGGCCCTCAACAAGATTTCCGCACAGGACCCTACGATCATCGTGGAGTACTCCAAGGAACTCAAGCAGACCATCCTCAGCGGACAGGGAGAGCAGCACATCAACGTCTGCAAGTGGCGCATCGAGAACGAATTCGGAATCAAGATCGTCCTCTTCGCCCCTAAGATTCCTTACCGCGAGACCATCACGAAGGTCGCCAACGCAACCTACCGCCACAAGAAGCAGTCCGGCGGAGCCGGCCAGTTCGGAGAAGTTTCTCTGCTCATCTGCCCTATCGTGGAAGGCGTTCCGTTCACGAACAAGTTCAAGATCGACGGCAAGGACGCCGTGCTCAACGTCAAGACCAAGGAAGAGTTCAACCTTGACTGGGGCGGCAAGCTCGAGTTCTACAACTGCGTCGTCGGCGGCGCCATCGACGCGCGCTTCATGCCGGCCATCCTCAAGGGCCTCAACGACAAGATGACCGAAGGACCTCTTACCGGTTCCTACGCTCGCGACATCAGGGTGTTCGTCTATGACGGAAAGATGCATCCGGTTGACTCCAATGAAATCTCCTTCATCCTCGCGTCCCGCAACGCCTTCAAGGAGGCGTTCCGCAACGCCGGTCCGAAGATTATGGAGCCTATCTACAACGTGGAGATAATGACGCCTGCAGATTATATGGGAGCCTGCATGTCAGACCTCCAGAACAAGAGAGCCATCATCGAAGGAATGAGTTCGGACAAGGGATTCTCGGTGCTCAAGGCCCGCGTTCCGCTGGCGGAACTCTACCGCTACTCCACCACGCTCAGCTCGCTGACTTCAGGTGCGGCCACGTTCACGATGACGTTCGCCGACTACCAGCCTGTACCTGCTGACGTACAGACCAAGCTCCTCGCCGAATACGCGGCTCAGGAGAAAGACGACGAGTAAATGCGCGTCAATTAAAAAAGACCAGCCCTCCTCCCCGGCCGCAAGCGCAGGAGGGGGGCTTTTTTCAAACAAACATCAAGATTCATCGTTATGATTAAGACAGTGTCCCGTTCACTACGCCTGGCCGCAGCAGTTTCGGCCGCAATCATCCTGGCATCCTGCCAAGGTGACCACTTCATCACGGATAAAGCCTTCCGCACGCAGGTCAAGTCAGACCTGGAAGAGAGGCTGGGCAGTTCCGGCAGACTTGAGCAGTTCTTCCGCGTGGACTACGGCCGCAAGTGCCTTTCTTCCACCGACGGCTTCGTGGAGGACACGCGTCTCACGACAGAAGAAACGGAAGCTCTGGAATTCCTCTATGCCTATATGCCGCTGGCGGACCTTACGGACTATCCGACGGATTATTATCTCCAGAACGTGCGTTCCTCATTCAGGACACGCGAAGAACTCGGCTGGAACGTTCCCGAAAGGATATTCAGGCATTTTGTGCTTCCGATAAGGGTTAACAACGAGAACCTTGACACTTCAAGGGTAGCCTTTTACCGCGAACTGAAGCCGAGGGTGGAAGGTATGAACATGAAGGACGCCATCCTTGAAGTCAACCACTGGTGCCACGAAAAGCTGACCTACAAGCCTTCGGACGCGAGGACGCTTTCTCCGCTGGCCTCCCTGTGCAGTTCGCTCGGGCGATGCGGAGAGGAGTCCACGTTCACCGTGGCCGCTCTCAGGTCGGTCGGCATTCCTGCACGCCAGGTTTACACTCCGCGCTGGGCGCACACCGACGACAACCACGCCTGGGTCGAGGCCTGGGCGGACGGCCAGTGGTACTTTATGGGCGCCTGCGAGCCGGAACCTGTGCTGAATCTCGGCTGGTTCAATGCTCCTGCGAGCCGCGGACTTCTGATGCACACAAGGACATTCGGAAGGTACGACGGTCCGGAAGAGAAAGTGATGGAAGGGCCCAACTTCACTGAAATCAACCTGATCGACAATTATGCGAAGACCGCCAGGGTGGATTTCACCGTTCTGGACGACAACGGTGCACCGGTGGACAGCGCGCTCGTCGATTTCAAAATCTACAACTACGCCGAGTTCTACCCGGCCCTCTCGAAATACACAGATGCGCAGGGGCACACGTTCCTCACCGCCGGAATGGGCGATATGCTTGTCTGGGCCTCCAAGGACGGCAAGTACGGCTACTCCAAGGTTTCCTTCGGCAAGGATTCGACCGTAACCGTAACCGTCTCCGACAACCACTCCACGGATCCGCAGACGATGATGATAGTTCCTCCGCCGGAGTCGTACAACGTACCTGAAGTGACTCCGGAGCAACGCGAGGAGAACAACCGCAGGTTCGCGGCCGAAGACAGCATACGCAAAGCCTATATGGCGACCTTCATCGAGTCTGACGGCACGGAAAAGGGAAGGCTTCTCGCCGCCTCGGCAGGAAACCACAAGGTGATTGAGGGATTTCTCGGCGACCATCCTGACCAGAGAGCCATGGATCTGCTCAAGTCCTTAAGCAACAAGGATCTGGTCGATGTCACAAGAGAGATTCTCGAGGACAGTTACAATGCCACGGACGCGATTCTCTGCCCTAGAATCGAGAACGAGTTTCTCAGCCCTTACAAGTCGTTCTTCGGAGAACGCTTCGGAACGGAGCTGTCAAAGGAAGAGCTTTCCGTCCCTTCCAATCTCGTGAAGTGGGTCAAGGACAGCCTCACGGTCCTTCGCGACCCGAAAGCCTGGAGCATACCGATGTCTCCTGAAGGAGTCTACCGCTCAAGACTGGCGGATGTCAGAGCCAGAAACATATTCTTCGTGGCTTTGGCCAGAACTCTCGGAATCGATGCACGCAAGGATCCTGTGACGGGAAAGATCCAGTACAAGGAGAACGGGCAGTGGATCGATGTCGATTTTGAAGCTGTGGAGCAGACCGCAGCCCCTACCGGAACGCTTGTCCTGGAATATGCCCCTACGGAACTGCTGGCCAATCCGGGATATTATTCCCACTTCACCATCAGCAGGATAGCCAACGGCCGCACGCGGCTTCTGACCTTCGATGAAGGACAGGTGGACATGGGCGGCGGAGTCAGCTGGAGCAATGTCTTCAGGAAGGGGACGACGCTGGATGCCGGTGAATATGTCCTGGTGAGCGGCAACCGTCTGGCCGACGGAAGCGTGCCTGTCACCGTGCAGCAGTTCTCCGTCAAGGAAGGCGAGACGACCGACCTGGAACTCCGCATCGCTGTTCCGCAGGACAAGCTGACCGTAATCGGGCAGTTCGACGCGGAGACGAAATACCGCCCGGAACCAAGTGCAGAGCCTGTCTCAGTGCTCTCGACCACAGGAAGAGGATTCTACATCATCGGTTTCCTCACGCCTCGCCAGGAGCCGTCAGTACACGCACTGAACGACCTGTCCGCAGCGAAAGACAAACTGGAGAAATGGGGAAGACCGATCCTGCTCCTCACCTCCGCCGACGGCCTTGACTGGATGAAGGAATATTCAGGAAGACTTCCGTCGAACGTGATTATGGGCCTGATGCCTGAGAACGATGTCGTGGGTGACCACAGAACACCGTACTTCCTGCTGGCAGACACTTTCAACAGAGTGTTCTTCACGACCGAAGGCTACACGATCGGTCTCGGAGACCAGCTCGCATCAGCAATCGCCAAGCTTTAGAGACCCAAGGAAACGCTTCCTAGAAGCTGAGCTTCACGACATCGTCGGACTTCGGTTTCTTTCCTGTGAGTACGCTTGCCTGACCCTTGAACTGAGGGAGAAGGTGAGCGTACCATATGTTGTTGCCCCTGGTCGTGAGAGGCACGTTGGCAAGGCGCGCGTCAGGTGTCGGGCCGGCCCCGTCGAGGGACTCTCGGCTGTGCGACATCCAGGTCTTGAGCGAGTCGACCTGTCTGTAGAAATTCGGATGCATATCCCCGTTGCCGTCAGGACCTACGTTCGGCAGGAAATTGCCTCCCAGAGATCTTGTAGTGACATATTCATCGAAGACCCAGCTCATCGGGCGGAAGGTGCCGGTCTTGTCGTAGCCCCAGACACCGCAGCCGCAAAGCGCCACCAGGGTGGCGAGAAGGATTTTTCTCATATTCAATGAATATCTTGTCAGACAAATTTATGAACAGTTTGCAGATATTTCGTGCTGTTGGCGAAGAAATCAGCGGGAAGTTTATATCTTCGCAGAAACAATCGCGCAAAAAATTGATTGCTATGGAACAGAATCCAAAAGGAAGAATTCTGGCCATCGACACGGGGTCGACTTCGACAAAACTCGGCTATTTCGTTGATGGACAGATGGTTTTTGAAAACAATCTCGTGCTGTCCGCCGAGGATCTTGCGGCCTTCAAAGATGTGATGGCCCAGGATGCTCTGCGCCGGGATAACGTGAGGGAGTTCATGAGAAGCAAAGGTATCCACGCCAAGGATGTGGACATCATAATGGCCCGCGGCGGCCTTTTCTACCCGGTAGTGACCGGAATCTATGCCGTGAACGAGGATATGCGTGAGGTGCTGCGGAGCTGCAAGTACGGCCGGCACGCCTGCAACCTGAGCGCCATCATAGCCGATGACCTGGCGAAGGAAGTGACCGAGAAGAACCTCGCGAGAGGGGTCGCCATGCCTTTCGGGGCTTGTTCGGCCTATGTGGTCGACCCGCCTATGGCCGATGAGATGCTGCCGGAATGCCGTGTAGGCGGTCTGCCGGAGTTCCAGCGCAAGGCCTTCTTCCACGCCCTCAACTCAAGGGCTGTCGTGAGGCGTTACCTTCGTGACCACGGCCACGATGTCAATGACATCACCGCCATCGTGGCACACATCGGCGGAGGCATCACCGTCACCCTGCATCGTAACGGCAAGGTCATCGACACCAACAACGGAGTCGGCGGCGACGGGCCTTTCTCGCCGGAAAGAGTCGGCTCCTGTCCGGGCTATCAGCTGGTCGACATGTGCTTCAGCGGCAAGTACACCAAGGAGCAGGTCAAGAAGAAGCTGATGGGCGGCGGCGGAGCTATGGCATTCTTCGGCACGAACAGCCTGAAGGAGATCGTCAAGATGAGGGAGAACGGCGATGTCCGGGCCAAGGTCTGGCTGGAGGCTTTTTCTCTCAACATCGCCAAGTACATAGCTTCGGAGGCCGCCGATGTCGACGGCAAGGTGGATGTGGTCATCCTGACCGGCGGCGGGGCTTATGGCCAGGAGATCGTCGAGGCGATCCGCAAGCGGGTCAGTTTCATCGCTCCTGTCGAGGCTTATCCGGGTGAGTTCGAGCTCCAGAGTCTCGCCGAGCAGGGCTACGAGATTCTTGCCGGCCGCGTCGAGATCCTGTCCTACGACAAGAACGCCCCGGAACCCGACCCGTTCACCGAGTAGGGAATTTCGTGGCGGATAACCGATTGACAATCAGTTAAAATAGCGAAGGTCTGGTACGGAATTCCGTACCAGACCTTTGTTCATCTACCTCGGTGTCAGTTATTTATCTGCCACGGTAACTAATCCCGCTGGCAGATTTGCAGCCAGAAACAATCAGAACGAATTTTTCCTGTTTTCCGCACAATCTGAGTGCTTTTTTCGGGGGATTCACTGTTCACCGAGTGATTTGGCCAAGGACTTCAGCGACCTGTTCCCGGCCAGTTCCTTGTCCGTCTTCAGTTTGTGGTACGATTTCACATCGAAACCGTTGTCCGTCACCGACTTGTAAAGCGTCAGGCGGAATTTGAGTTCGGCGAGGAAATCCTCGGCGGCCTGCCGGAAAGCCTTGTTCACCTCCTTGTTTCCGATTTCGATGAGCGTCAGCGGTGCTGCGAACGAAGCCAACGCCCCAAGTTCTCTCCTGAAATATTCACAAGCCTTGGCGACCCTTTCCTTCAGGAGGGGAAGGGCTTCCGGAGGGGTGAGGCCGGCCGAGGCGGTTATGCGGCGGATCTGGCTCTGGAAGGTGCGCGCCGTGTCGCTGAGAGCCCGTATTCCCGTGAACGGTTCGCCCTCGCCGCCGAGCAGGTCGCCGTTGTAGCCCTTGCCGACCAGGTTGAACTTCTCCGCCGAAGCGGAATGGGTGTTGGAAAGATTGACCTGATAGACCCTGTTCACCCTGTTGTAGAAGTACCGGAGCATCTGAAGGTCAAAGGCTTCGCACAAGGTGGAGATGTAATGCTCGTTGGACATCGCCGGGAGCTTCGCCTTCACCCCCTCCGCTGACTCCTGGCTGTTCTCGAAGGAGGTGACCTCCTCGCTGGTGAAGGTGCAGCGGCGGGTGATCGGAGTGGTCAGGACGATGCCCTCGAGGGTGCGGCAGCGGGAAAGCGCGACATAGACCTGCCCGAACGAGAAGGCCGCCCCCGCGTCGATGATGACATTGTCGAAGGTAAGCCCCTGGCTTTTGTGGATGGTCACAGCCCACGCCGGACGGAGCGGCATCTGCTCGAAAGTCCCTTCCACGATGCCCTCGATCTCCCCGCTCTCGTCGTTGAGGCCGTAGCGGATGTTCTCCCACTTCTCCGGGGTCACCACTATGCTGTCGCCGCCCTCGTCCCGCACGATCAGCTGCGGCTTCAACTTCTCGACGGTCGCGATCTTGCCGTTGTAGTACCGCGCCTGCCCCGAAGTGTCGTTGCGGATGAACATCACCTGCGCCCCCTCCTTCAGCCGCAGATCCGTCTCGGCGGGATAGGCGTTTTCCGGGAATATGCCCTCGATGTTTGCTTTGAATATGCATTCTTCGCCTTCAAGTGCTTCCATCTTGGCGTTGTTGACCGAGTCAGCCTGGGCGTTGTGGGTGGTCAGACGGATCCACCTTTCGTTGTCGGGCGGGGTGAAGTCCGGATCCAGCCTTGTGTTCAGTTTCTTCAGGGCCTCGTCGCCGGGCCTTCCGGAACGCACCTCGTTGAGGATGTCCAGAAACTCCTTGTCGCTCTGCCTGTGGACCTTCTCAAGTTCGATGGTGACGTATGGAA
This sequence comes from Anaerotignum sp., assembly GCA_963600795.1. GTDB lineage: Bacteria > Bacteroidota > Bacteroidia > Bacteroidales > UBA932 > Cryptobacteroides. The sequence goes on from CAVCDF010000155.1 coordinate 23,428, forward strand.
GTCGGCGCAACGCCTTGGAATTGAAGAAGAAAGGGGAAGGGTAGACCTGTTCCATAAAGGGCTTCTCGGCATCCTTGACCACCGGCGGAAGCTGCTGTATGTCACCGATCATCAGAAGCTGGACCCCGCCGAAAGGCTTGTCGCTGCGGCGGTAGCGCCTGAGGCTGTCGTCCACAGCGTCGAGGATGTCGGCCCTGACCATGGAGATCTCGTCGATGACCAGCAGGTCGAGAGTCCGCAGGATCTTCACCCTGTCCTTGCGCAGCGACCTCATCCGCTCCGGCATCTGGTACTCGGTCACAAGTTCCTTGACATCAGGGAGAAAGGGACAGAGAGGCAGCTGGAAGAAGGAGTGTATGGTCACACCTCCGGCGTTGATGGCCGCCACTCCGGTCGGGGCCACGACGGCGAACCGTTTGGAAGTCTGTCTTACGATTTCTTTCAGGAATGTTGTTTTGCCTGTTCCGGCCTTGCCGGTCAGGAACACGGAGATTCCGGTCTCTTCCACATATCTCTCCGCCAAAATGAATCTCTCGTCTTTCTCGATCATCTTTCCAGGTCTTTTGTCCGGAACTCCGCCGCCCTTTTTGCCGGGACTCCTGAGTTCTTCTGTCCGAACTTCGGCTAATATAACATTAATTTTCCGGAAAATGGTTAAGTTTGTCACCGCGATGCCGAACAAAGATATTCATAAAAAGGGGTTCGTCCCCGAGCCGCCGCAAGGGAGCGACCTGTCGCAGGACCGCATCCTGCTGCACTGCTGCTGCGCGCCCTGCTCCACCGCCATCATCGAGTGGATGGTGGGCGAGGGGCTGCGTCCCGGCATCTTCTTCAGCAACTCCAACATCGTCCCTTTCGATGAATATGCCCTCCGGCGCGAGGAGCTGCGCCGTTATGCGGCCGCCCACGGGCTTGAAACCTTCGATGATGAATATGACCACGCGGCCTGGCTGGCCTATGTCCGCCGGCTGGAAGGGCCGGTCAGGGTGGCGGATATGCCGGAGCGTGGGCCGCGCTGCCTCGAGTGCTTCAGATTCAGGCTTCTGCGGGCGGCGGATTTCGCTGCAACTCACGGGTACAAGCTTCTGACGACCACTTTGGCCTCTTCCCGCTGGAAGGATCTGGGACAGGTCGATGAGGCCGGCCGCTGGGCCTGCGCCCAGGTGAACGGCACCGTTTCAGCCGGGGTGGCCGGTTGCGCCTGCGGTCAGGCTGATGGTTGCGATTCCGCAGATGCTGTCGGCGATGAGAGCGGTCAAGTGAGCGGAGGCTTGTCCGCCGGAGTCAGCGGAGTCCGTTCCGAGGTCATCTGGTGGGGGCAGAACTGGCGTCGGGGCGGCCTTCAGGAGCGCCGTAACGCCCTGATCAAGGAATGGGAGATGTACAACCAGACCTTCTGCGGCTGCGAATTCTCCAGGCGCTGATCATTCCTGGGTTTGGTTGAAAATACCTGCTGTTTTTGAACCGAAAGGCCCTATCTCTGGATTTGGTTGAAAATACCGGCGATTTTTGAACCGAAAAGAGTGACTATCAGTCTAAGACTTTCTTCGACAATCAATCTTCTAGCTTCGTCACAATTGGTGGAATACTCCTGCCCAAAGTGGGCTTTTTTCAAAATAAATATCTTCAGGTTTCAGAACGTCTCCAGGCAGAATACGGCGTAGAGCGGGATGGCCTTCAGATCGTCAAACTGGCCGAAGTTCTTCTTTGAGAATCTTATTGCCTGAGTGGAGGAGTACTGCTGCCGGAATTTATTAAGGCTCACTGACTTGGTCCGACGTGATCTCTTGACTACAACAGGGATGACGCCTTCGCCGCTCTGAAGGACGAAATCCACCTCGCCGACATTGTCATTTTTCCAGTAATAAAGCCTGTGGCCGGCGGCGGTAAGGGCTTGAGCTACATAGTTTTCGGTCATTCCACCCATAAATGTGTTGTCCATCTCAGGCACAGCAATCCGATGCAGTGGAAGACGTACAGCAACAGGTATCTCAGGGTGGATTATCCTGTCGACTACTATGTCGAAGACGGCTTCGATTACGGCGTAGACGATTTCAAGGGTGATGATAAAGATGTCTCGGACCCTCTCGGCGTCAATGAACTTGGCCTGCTCCCGGCCGATCCGGCAGATGACAGTCCGTGGATACACATCGTATTGTCCAGAATCAAAGTGGACGCTCCGCTCAGCCTGTTCGCGCAGATGTCGATGGTGGGCAAGGGTGATTACGACGGGGTGCTGGTTTCGGACATGGACAGCACCGCCTTCGCCGGCTATCCTGCGATGTCGCTCGCCTTCGAGTATCCCTGTGAGGATGGCGACACCCTGGTCCAGCACCAATTCATCGTCCGCACGGACGAACGCGAACTCTACTATGTCAATCTCAACTATTTCAAGAGCCTGGATACAAGCCCGGACTATCTTGATCCTATGTGCGAAGCTCTGGCAAGCCTGAAACTGTAGGGCCAGGCTATGTAACGTTGTGAATTCCAAGATAATACTAAGAACTATTGCCGCGCTCTGGAATTAGGATGATTGTTTGCCGACGTTGGCATTCTGACATCCGGTATCAACAGCCGCAGTCCTTTCCTCCCGCAGCGCATGCAATCCCTTCCTTATTGAGCATTGCAAAGAATGATGGCGTCACAATGTCTTTGTTTCGTTGTGAATCAGTTTGCCAAAGATAGCATTTCCCCGTGAATCCTGCAGTCAGTCCCCGCTTTCATTTGCGGAACACTTCACGCAGGGAGGGGAGAACAGGGCAGAACTATTTTTCAGGGGATTTCAGAATTGGTAACATCGTTAAACTATTGTATCGTAGGGCATTAGCTAAAACCAAGTCGAATTTTATGCACTTTTGTCATATGATTTCTACGAATTTTGTGCACTTTATGCTGCGATTTTTCTTAATTTTGTGCACTTTGATTAATCAAACGGTATTATGACAGACCTCTTTACCATACTTTCAGACCAGAAAGATGAACTCGAGCAGACCCCGTTGAGCCAGCAGGTGTCACGTCCTGAAGAGAATATGATAAACCTTAGCAGCAACGTTGCCCAGGTGGTTATCGGCGTGAGACGAAGCGGCAAGTCCACCATATGTCAGCGTGTCATACTTCAGTCAGGGCGTCCTTTCGGATATGTGAACTTCGATGATGAACGCCTTTCCGACCTGACCGCAAAGGATCTGGATGATATCTTGCAGACGCTTTATCGCGTCAACGGGGACTTCGACATACTCTTTATGGACGAGGCTCAAGATGTCAAGGGATGGCATCTGTTTGTCAACAGGATGCTCCGAAGCGGAATGAAAGTCGTTCTGACCGGTTCAAACGCAAACCTGCTCAGCAGCGACCTTACGACTTATCTGACAGGCAGATACAACGAGGTGTCACTCTATCCTTTCTCCTATGCCGAATTTTGCAATGCGCGCAAGGTCGATCTGACAAGCCATACGACCAAGTGTCAGGCACTGCGCAAGAGAGCCCTCGATGAGTATATGTTCAGTGGAGGTCTGCCGGAAGTCGTTCTCAACGGCGAGGGGCGCGGCTATGTGATGTCCCTGCTGAACGCCATAATCACCAAAGACATAAAGAACAGGCACAAGATCAGATACATAGAGACTCTGCAGGAAGTCGCTGACAGTCTGTTGGATAGGTATTGTCAGGAGATTTCTTTCAATGACATAGCGGAAGAGTTTTCTCTCAATTCCGTACATACGGCAAAGAAATATGTATCCTATCTGGAAGAGGCGTTCCTCATAAGAATCATTCACAAGTATTCTTTCCGGCACGGGGAAAGGACAAGCGGACGGAAGGTCTATTCCGTAGATCCGGCCTTCGCCACTCAGCGCAAAGACACTCTCAGTACGGAAAATCTCGGTTGGAGGCTTGAGAATATCGTTCTGCTTGAACTCTTCAGAAGGATAGACAGACAGTATCAGGACATCTTCTATATGAAGAAGACAGGACAATTTGAAGTTGATTTCGTCGTATGCGAGCGTTCGTCAGCGATAGAACTGATTCAGGTTGCCCACCATATTGACGGACCTGACACCAAGTTATACAGAAGGGAAACGGGAGGCCTCATAAAGGGCGCGGAACTCTCCGGATGCCATAACCTGAAACTGATAGTGCTAGAAGGAGCGCGCCGGACCATCAGCATCTCGGGAGAAACTATAGAAGTCGTTCCCGCTGCTGAATGGCTATGCAACGGAGAAACGTATCGCTGAAAGGAATGATTATTTCAAAAAATGCGAGACGGGCATCTTAGGATTCCTCACGAACGTAGTTAGTTATGTGCTCTCCCGGTGGTTTTTTGTTATAGCCCGCCCAATTTCATTGTGGCGTTGAGCCATAAATATTCTATGTTCCTTGCCTTGCGCTCCGTCATATCCCGCAGGCGACAACTCCGAGGGAGACAAGGACGGGGATGCCCCAGATGGCGAAGCCCAGGCTGACCGTCGGCGTCACGCAGCCGCACCATACCTGACAGCCGATGCCGACGTCCCAGAGGCTCAGGGAATGCGTCCTCTTCCACGCGGCCCTCACTCCGACTTCCGCCGCCACGTTCTGCATGTCCGCAAGGCCGAGTCCTCCGTAGACCTGGAAGTCGAAGTCCGAGGCTGTCCTGCTGAAGAAGGGGCGCACCCCGACTCCCAGGAACGCGGTCCAGCTCTCTTCGCCGGAGAGTCCCATCGAGATCTGAGTTTTTCAACATTTTGTACTAAAAAATCATAATCGACTGAAAATAAATCACAAATTCCTTGCACGAT
>CAVCDF010000156.1:0-15745 GCA_963600795.1 Anaerotignum sp.
AGCAGGGAAATGGATTCAGAGTGGGCGCTGGAGGTTATGAGGCGCGCCCCGTACATCACCGTGAGTTTCACCAGGGAGGACGGTTCTGCCTACGGGCTTCCGCTCTCGCTCGCCAGCGCGGACGGCAAAGTGTGGTATTTCCACGGAGCAGAGGAAGGCGACAAGATGGATGCGATCAGGTCACATCCGCAGGTCTGCCTCTCCGCCGTCTCGATGTGCCGCCCGACGGTCGGTCCGAAAGACGGGTCGTACACTATCCAGTACAAGTCGGCCATCGCCTTCGGCCGCGCCGAAGCCGTGACAGACGATAGCGAGAAGATCGCGGCGCTCCGGCTCATCTGCGAGAGGTTTCTTCCGGATCATATGGACGCGTTTGAAGCCAACATCGAGCGGAGCCTCTCAAGGACCGCGGTCGTCAGAATCACTCTCGACACCCCGCCCACAGGCAAGCGCAAGCAGTACGACAGCAACGGAGACGAACTCAAGTGGGGACGGATGGAGTAATCCGGCGGTTCTGCGCCGACGCACCGCGGCTTCATATTCAGTCAAGACGACAAATGAATATATTTGAACCCGCAAAGAGCCTTGACTTTTGCGGGAATATTGCTATATTTGCATCGTTTCAGGACCGCAAGGCCTGAAGCTGATATAGTTGGAATTTCAATAAAACGCGATAACAATGAAACTGATATGCCCTGATTGCGGAAGGCAATACGACTCCGGAAAGTTCTGCCCCGAATGCGGAACCAGACTGACGGAACAGATACCGGTGCGAAAGACGGCCGCTCCTGACGAAGGCCTCAAGCACACAGCCAACGACGGAACCCAATCGGCTTTCCAAAGCCCCGGAAGGTGTTCTTTGCCTATGGACGAGATCAGAAAAGCGGCAGAGGCGGAATATCCAAAGCAAACGCTCAAGAACATCGCCATCGCCGCGCTCAAGATCGCGGAGGTCATTCAGAAAAGGCTTCCGGGAGCGGAAGTGTCATACTTGGCATATCCTTCGGACATCGACCCTTCAGTAGACAGTGACGCCCTGCCGATACATTTCCTGTTCAAGAGGAACGGCATCCCGGCGGTGGCGGTCGTCGCCGTCACGGAAAACGGCTACAAGGCGACCCGGGTGCAGAAGACCGAGAAATGGTGCAGAAAGAAAGGAATCAAATATGTGCGGGTATATTCAGATGGCCCGTTCGCTGACTGGATTCAAGGGTGGAGCGAATTCACGGGAAAGCCAGTAACCGCCAAGAGTGTGGAGTACTGCAAGAACTGGCTTGTTGAGGAAATCACAAGTGTACCAGTGTCAATGAGATTGAAAAATTCCGTGGCGTTCTTTGTCGGTAAGAACAGCAAACGTCAATAAACAGCGGAAGGATGTCCGACGGACACCTGCGACGGGCCCAGCATGGCGGACTTGAATGATTCTGCAGGTAATCCCGCCACGTACGGTCTGGTATCCAGTACCTCACTGGATTTAATATTTCCTCCCGTCCGCCGGCATCCTCCGCACAGCGGCAGGACGCCGGCTTTTCTTTTATCAGGACATGAGCATCATCGACAAACTTGACAGCCACGATGTCTGGCTTTCCTTTCTTGAAACGAAGGCCGCCTCGGGCAACTGCGACAAAAGGCAGTTGGAGGATCTCTCTTTATTCATAGAGAAGAGGGAATATGAACCCGTCGTCCGGAAAATAGCCGACGGAGGGAGTTTCCCTCCCCCTTCCAGAAGAACCATCAGCAAGCAGCACAGCACCAAGAAAAGGACGGTCTACATCTTCCCGAGGGAGGAGAACTACGTGTTGAAACTCCTCACCTACCTGCTGATCAGGCACTACGACCACATATTCGCAAAGAACCTCTATTCATTCCGCGCCGCCCACGGGGTGAAAAGGGCCATCGACTACCTGAGAAGCGACAGGCATCTGCCGGAGAGGTATGTCTACAAAGTCGACATCCACGACTATTTCAACAGCGTGGATGTCGGGAAGCTGCTGCCGATGCTGAAGGAGACAATGGCGGACGAGCCGGAAACATATTCATTCATCGCGAGGCTGCTGGAAGACCCCCGCGCCACGCTGCCGGACGGCGGGGTGGTGACCGGGAAGAAGGGCATCATGGCCGGCGTGCCTGTCTCGTCGTTCCTCGCCAATGTGTATCTCAACCAGCTTGACTGGCATTTTTTCAACCACGGGAACAGATACGCGCGGTACTCCGACGACATAATCGTGTTCGCGCGGGACGAGGCCGAGCGGGCGGAGGCCGTCTCCTTCATCCGGTCATTTCTCGGCGCGATGTCCCTCACCGTGAACGAAGACAAGGAAGCGACCGCCGACCCGCACGAAAGGTGGGAGTTCCTCGGCGTGTCGTACCGCGACGGCACGTTCGACATCTCGCCGGTCTCCGCCAGAAAGCTGAAGAGGAAGATGTGGCGGAAGAGCAGGGCGCTGCTGCGCTGGAAGAGCCGCAAGAAGGTCGAGAATATCTTCGCGGCCAAGGCGTTCGTCAAGTCGTTCAACAGGAAGCTCTACGACAACCCCGTGACCTCGGAGCTGACCTGGACGCGCTGGTACTTCCCTATCATCAACACCGCCGGCACGCTGGCCGGCATCGACCATTATATGCAGGATTGCGTCAGGTACATCGTGACGGAGAAACGAAACTCGGGAAAATTCAGCTTCACCTACGCCATGATGAAGGGACTGGGCTACAGGAGTCTGGTCCACGAATATTACCTCGTGAAAGCCAATCCCGCCCACGCCAGTGCTGGCCATCGTGCGGGAAGGTGCTGACCTTGACACCCTGATAAGTGAAACTGGTCTTCTCAGCACACTTGGAGGAGACGGTCTTGAACTCGTCCCGGCAGACGGTCTTAATCTCCTCCGGCAGGAGGTTTATCTCTATAAGATTAAATAACAACCAGCCCTCACGTATTGCGTGACGGGAGCATATTCAGGCATATCCGCTTCCGTCATCATATCCATTTCGTACTTTACAGTTTGGCAACATCATCCAACGAAAGGCCAGTGCAGACTGAGATAGTTCCGACATCGACACCCTTGGCCTTGAGTGCCGAGGCTATTTCACGCTGCGATTCAGCTTTGCCTTCAACCTTGCCTTCCTGCAGACCTTCCTCCCGGCCTTTCTGTAAGCCAGCCTGCTCGCCTTCCTCTCTGCCTTCCTGCCGTGCGTAGTTGATGGAGTTGATTCTGTCACGTTCCGTCATCATATCCTTGTCGTACTTTATGGTTTCCTGGGGCGTGAAATTGGCCACCGCAGATGCCTCGAAATAAGCCTCATAGGCCTTGTCGCCCTCGGCCCAGTCCGGCATCCCGTCCATCTCCTTCGACCCCGTCAGCAAATATAGCCAATAATCAGTCTCATTGGTGATTTTCCCGGAAGATTTTCTGAATATCCTCGCGAATTCCTTGAGGTCAAAAAAGTGATATTCAGGGCTGGACGGCAGTTTATTTTTGCATTCCATCTCTATCGTGCGATAGTGGAGATGGTACTGTCCGCTGATCTCGGTGATGGCCTCGGCGTTGAAGTTAAGGAAGGCGATGGCGTAGGTGGAGCGCAGGTTATATTCCTGAATTCCGACCTCGCCATCGAGGTGAGCGATCACTTTCGAGGTGTAGTAGACCATCCTCTGGAGGAAGGTCGGCTGTTTGGCGTTCTGCATCTCGACGATGTAGCGGTTGCCTTCATTGTCGGCGGCCAACACGTCGATGATGCAGTTCTTGTCGTCGGCGTTCTCACGCCCGAGTTCCGTGTTCATGAATTCTACATCGACGATGTTGACCCCTTCGATGATGCTGTTCAGCAGCCCGATTGTGGCCGCCTTGTACTTCTCCGTGCCGAAAATACGTTTGAATGCGAAGTCCACTGTAGGGTCGGCGTAAACTCTTTTCTTGTCATTGTTGAACATAGTTGATAAATTTAAGTTAACATTTAAGGACATCCATCGTAGACATCGCCCGTCCGGCCGAGACAGACCGCCGCCGTGATGAATATCCTGACGCAAAGGTACGTCGGGCTATCCGTGGAATGAAATGTTCCACGGATAAGTTGAAAAACCGGCCTCGCAGGCCTCTGGGTGGGCATATTCAAGGACGGGAAGATGGCGTTTTTTATGCGAAATTACACCAATCGAGGATGGTCAGCCGACAACCTTGTTGAAATCCCGTGAGTTAAGCCTTCGAAAAAAGACTATTCGTGGAATTCCCTGACAGATAAGGAGTTGGGATAGACGAGGCGTAAAAGCCAAAGGTCACTCACGGCGGTACTCGGCATACGTGATAGCTGGGCTGGACAATGCATAAATCGTGGCCCGTGGCAGATAAGAGGCTGACAATCAACGAAAAGAGCATATGTCTAGTCGTGAAATCACGACCAGACATATACTCTTCTACCTCATTATCAAAGGGTTATCCGCCACGGCTGACGGGTTCGGCCGGGAGTCAGTTGACAGAATTGCAAGCAGAAACAACCTGAGCGACGTTCCGTGCAACACACAGACAATTTTTGAAAATAGTCCAAAATATTTGTTGTAGTGGGGGAAATATGCTGTTTATCCCCAGTATGGCGAAGAAAGTGGACAAAAAGGCGATTCCGCACCGACTCACCACCAATTCAGATTCAGTCAAGAAGCCTTTTATTCGCTATATGTGAATATGCTTTAAGATGGTGCCTCGGTCAGGCTTTCAGGCAGTTGAGCGGAACGACGTAGATTCCGTCAGGCCTCCGGTATGCAGGACCAGTCGCCGTCAGTATCATCATGAATTCAGGTCCGCCGGAGTAAGCGACATCATTTTTCAGGCGCGACAGGTTCGCAGCACCTTCTTCAATCAACCTGTTTCCCCCAAGTTTTATCTCAACCAATGCCCATCGCCCGTCATTCAGATGGATGACAGCGTCACATTCCAATCCGCGGCTATCCCTGTAGTGCATTATGCTGCCATCCAAGGTCGAGGAATAGATTTTAAGGTCTCTCACAGCCATATCTTCGAAGAACATCCCGAAAGAATTGAGGTCTTTCATAAGGCTATCAGGGGTTATGCCAAGAGAGCAGCATGCAATTGACGTGTCGACGAAGTGCCGGGTCGATGTTGTCCTGACGACAGTCTTGCTTCTGAGATTCGGATTCCATGCATCGATGTCTTCAATGATGAACAGGTCATTCAGAGCATCCATATAATCGTCAAATGTCTTGGAATCCATAGTTGATCGGTTCCGGGATGATATGATATCACCAATCATAGTCTGTGCAGAAGCTTCGGTCGAAATGTTGCGCGCATAACTTCTCAGAACCATCCGCAGGATGTCAGGTTTCTTGTTACGGAACTTAACGTTTTCACTGTTTTCAAAATTGAACAGGCCGTCGTAATAGTTTCTCGTGACATTCAACTTATGAGATAAAAAATCCCAAACTTATGAATTACCGAGTGCAGATCTTCGTGCCGCAGCTTCTTATCCAGCCCAGGCAACAAATGAACATATTTGAACCCGCGAATAGGCATTGCTTTTTGCGGGAATATTGCTATATTAGCATCGTTTCAGGGCCGCAAGGTCCGAAGCTGATATAGTTGGAATTTCAATAAAACGCGATAACAATGAAACTGATATGCCCTGATTGCGGAAGGCAATACGACTCCGGAAAGTTCCAACGAGTTCAAGGCTGTATTGGGCGATGGCGCGGAAAGCAACGATAAGAAGAACAATGGCAAGGCTTATAATGAAGACATATAATGAGATTTTGAATTATGAAAAATACTTTTTACCACTTTTCAAGCAAGGGCTACCTCAACACGATGTCGGTCGTTCCGGTGATAGCCGAATTGGCGTACCTGCGCAATGACAGGTCTCCTGACGGAGGTATCGACCTCAGAGAGCGACTGCTGCTCGGCGAGTATCCGGCCGATCTCAAGTTTCCTGTGGAATACATAGTGGACGATAACGGGAAGATGACAGATGTGCTGGAAATGAGATGGCCCGGAATGTTCCTTATTTCCGACCACGTGAAACAGGTCTTCGAAGAGAACGGCCTGACCGGCTGGAAGCCATTTGACGTGGTAGTCTGGAAAAGGGGCGGGGAGCAACAGATAACAGGATACAACGGGTTCACCGTGACAGGACGACTTCCGGAAGGATGGGATTCGGATGATGCGGAGTTCCCCGATTTCTTCAATTTAAGATCAACAACGTTCGTAATCTGTACTCCGAAAGTCCGTACCGTATTGAAGGAGAACAAGATCAAATGTTTCGAGGTCTATTTGATCGACAAGGAAGATTGTGAAAGTATTATAAAAATCGGCAAGGAATTCTGCCACAAAAAAGATGAGGGAACTGTAGATGAAGGGTCTGTCTTTTTTGAGAAAATTTGCGAATCATTAACCATAAATAATTGATAATGAAAAGATTCTTTTTATTCGCCGCCGCAGCGCTGATCTGCGGATCCATCTGCTGCCAGACCGCAGCGCAGACCAGAAACCGCAAGGCCGCCAGAAAGGCCGCGCAGGCCACAGAGCAGACAACAAAGCAGACCGCCGGTCAAGATGCCGTCAAGTACGCCAAGAGGACCGACAAGATTCTCGCCGAGATCAACAACCCCGACTCCAAATATGTTGTCGTGGCCGTCCACAGAGGCGACTGGAGGAACTATCCTGAGAACTCGATTCCGGCGATAGAGTCCATCATCAGGATGGGTGCCGACATAATGGAACTCGACATCAAACTCACGAAGGACAGTGTGCTCGTGCTTATGCACGACGGCTCCGTCAACCGCTGCCTCACCGGAAAGGGCAAGGTCAGTGACTTCACTCTCGCCGAACTCAAGGCCATGAGGATGGTCAGAGGCCACGGCATAGCCACGGACTCCCTGCGTATTCCTACCCTCCGCGAGGCGCTCGAATGCTGCAAAGACAGGATCTGCGTCAACATCGACCAGGGATTCAACTACTACGACATGATCCTCGAGATGACCGAGGAACTCGGAATGACCGACCAGATACTCATCAAGAGCAGCCGCCCTGTAGCGTCTGTGGCCGCCAGCATGGAGGCGCATCCCCACAATATGATGTATATGCCTGTCTGCAACCTTGACGGCGAAAGCGGAAGGAATCTGTTCAATGAATATCAAAGCACAGGCACCGTGCCTCTTGCCTACGAGATCTGCTGGTCAAAGCTCACTCCTGAGGTCAAGGAGGCTTTCGAGACCATCCACAAGACCGGCTCGAAACTCTGGATCAACACCATCTGGGGCAGCCTGTGCGGCTATCTCGACGACGACAAGGCTCTGGACTGCGGCGACCCTGCCCTGATCTACGACCAGGTGATGTCCTTCGGCCCGTCCTTCATCCAGACCGACCGTCCCGAGCAGCTCCTCAACTACCTCCGCTCCAAAGGTCTCCACGACTGACAGGACGGGGCCGCAGCCAGGGGACCGACCCAAGATGGCTGAAAATCGAGGAAATGTGCCAGGAATTCCGATGCGTCACCGGCCTTCGCCGCTTACGGCGCCGCTATTTCCAGATGATGTAGTTCTCGTTGCGGTACAACCGACGTTTGGCATGTTCGCCGAAGATTGTCCTTTCGCCGGCCTCGTCCACGCACCAGCCGAAAGAGGTGTGGCTGCCGACTAGGTAGACAGCGTTCTCCACGCCGATGTCGACAAGAGCCTGGGCGAAATCGTGCATCGACTCGTCAGTCTCACTGACCGCAACGAAGATCTGGCCGTGACGTGAGCACAGCCCCTTGCGCATCGTCTTGTTCTTCAGTTCGCTCTCTACCAGGATACCGTTGTCGACCAACGGATACTGGCGGAAGAAATAGCCTTCCTTCTCGGTCGCCTCCTCGAACAGAGGCGAGTTCTCGCTGACACCGACGGTGACTTTTCCGTCTATGATGGCGCAGAAGCCTTTCTTTGAGAGACCCCAGGCAAGAGGCTTTCCCTTCAGCACGAACGCACCCAGAATCTTGGCGTTGTCCTTCCGGATGTCTGCCGCCTGCGCGGCGAGGATGATCCGTCTGTCCGTGCTGTCCGGGACTCCGAGCGTCAGTTCAGGGACGGCGTTGTGCGGAATGTAAAGAGCCAGATGGACATCATTGACCACCGTGTCGATTCTTTCAGTGAACGTTCTGTCGGTCTCAACACCGAAAAGTTTCACGGTGTCGGCAGGGGCGGCGGCCTCCGGAACAGGCTCGAAAACACCTTCTTCAGGGGCTTCCCTCTTCTCTCTTGCGCAAATGAATATCACCGCCGCTATTCCCGCCAGGATAACCAGTGTCAGAATGATGGCCAGCGGCTTCCTTGTTCCTCTCTTGTCAGAAGCCCCGCCCTTGACAGGAACGATGTCGTATCTTTCCTTTCCGATCACACGGAATTCATCATCCCTTATGTCTTTTTCCTTATCAGTCATTGTTCGAAGCCGGATTTAAGTAAGATTTCAATTTTGTCAGCACCTCTTTCGAGGCAGACAATTCGTGATAGCAGTTAAGACAGTCAGACAGAATGATTTTCTGTTTTGAAATGTCAATCGAGTACACGAAGTCAAGGTTTATGATCAGTCCTCGTCCCAGCCGGATGAAATTGTTTTCGTCCACGTCGAGCTGGTCACGGATCAGGTCTTCGATCTGTCCCAACTGAAACGACACGATCTGCTTGCGGTTGTCCTGGGTGACGACGTTGGAATAGTTCCCGTCCGCCGAGATGTAAACCAGCCGGCATGCCGGAACCCTGAGCAGTTCGGTTCCTCTTGATATGACTATCACCTTGTCCACGTCGGCACAAAAATAAGAAATATTCCGGGCTACCGCTATCAGCCGCCACAAAGAAATGTACGGAACCGCCGGATACTGTACGAAAACCCAGCCGTCCGAAGGTTCGTACAGTATCCAGCGGACTTCGTACATCCGGCATATTCAACTATTTGAACTTTCGTCTTTTATGCAGACCTTTGCACTGCCGCGAGGCTCAAGACGGAACGAAAAAAAACAGTTAAAGAAATGATGAATATGAACACAAAAAGAACCGGAGGTTTCTCTCCTTCAGCATTGGCGGTAGCCGTCATCGTACTGATTGCCGCCACCCCCCTTGCCGACTGCAAGACAAGCTCTGCAACCGGAGGTCATCGGGCCAATGTGACCGGACGCTATGTGGCCGAAGAAAAGTACATTCCAGACCAGACGGACAGTCTTCTTTACAAAGACAGGATTGAGAAGAATTTCGGCAGCGCTTCATTGGCCGGGACGGCCTATGTGCTTGACAGCGTGTACCTTTACTGCAGCCGCTATATGGAAGACCCGTCAGAAGCTTACCTGCCGGATCCGGAAAACCACTTCGCCGATGACATATTCCTTGAACTTGACGATGACATCAAGGACGCCGAATTCGCCGTAGCGTTCAAGCGTTTCTATGATGGGTTCGTGCTTATGGAATACGGCCTTTCTCTTTGGGAAATCCGTGAATGTCAGGAGATGGCTATAGAATCCGGATCCAAGGCACAGACCGTCACCCGCTATCCGCTCGGCAAGGTGATACGTCCGTCAGCGGAGGCGCTGGACAAAGCCTTTCCATCTCCCGATCTCAGACAGGCGGCATCAATCATTCAGACCTCCTTGTACATGGAAGCCAACGTAGATGCAGTCAACGACTCGGCCTATATTCCTTATTACGATGTGTTTTTTAACAAGCTTATCAGCGAGTACCCGATAGACACCGTCAGAGTGCGGAAAGCGGAGGAGAAACAGGAGCAACGCTACGACAAGTCTCAGTTCGTGAAGGACTTCGACCGTTTCAAAGTCTCGAGGGCTTACGATCTGAAGGCGACTGCCTGTTCTCTTGAACGGGACATCTGGATGCGGATTGACGGGAAGACGGATTTTGACACGAAATGCATCTACGGGATAGAACTTAACCACCTTTATCCCTGCAGCGATTGTCACCCCAACGGCATAGACATCCTCGGCGCACTCATAGAATCAAGGGAATATTCCCGCTACCTCCATGAAGTCTGGCTTAACTGGAGGGCGACGGTCCAATTCAATTACTTCGGATGTTCCAACTTCTCCTTGATTCCCAACGCCTACTATTACAAGGTCCTCAACATCTGTCTGAACACCACGATCCGGCATATCCTGTCACACCCGTCCGATGACGACGCTCTTATGCGTCTCTGCAATCTGATTGACAACGATCCGATAAAAAGGGACGGAATTCTCGGCAACACCGTCATCGAAGAATTGTACGACCTACGGAAAAACTATTAAAAACTTCTCAAGCGTGAAGCAGGGTGGGTGGGAGGAACAATCAACAGCCGGGCCAATCATATTCACAGATTTCAAGAGAAAGGGCAAATTCAGTTTGGTTTCGCAATGAATATTGGTAAAATATTCATAAATTTATAGCCACATATTTAACACTGAATTAAACACTGAATCAAGAACTGAGTTTATGAAAAGGATCATCGAGTGCGTCCCGAATTTCAGCGAAGGACGCGACAGGAAAGTTATAGACCAGATAGTCAATGCGATAGCTTCAGCGAAAGTTGCCACTGAGAACGGCGAGGAAGGCGTGAAGGTGCTGAACGTGGACCCGGGAGAGGCGACCAACAGGACGGTCGTGACCTTCGTCGGCAGCCCGGAGGCCGTGGTCGAGGCCGCCTTCCAGGGAGTGAGATGCTCCGGCGAGGTGATCGACATGAGGCGGCACCACGGGGCGCACCCGCGTTCCGGAGCCTGCGACGTGCTGCCGCTCGTGCCTGTGGCCGGCATCACCCTCGAAGAATGCGCGGAACTCTCACGGACTCTCGCCAGACGCATCAGCGACGAGCTCGGCATCCCTTGCTACTGCTACGAGGCTGCGGCATACAAGCCTGAAAGAAAGAACCTTGCTGTGTGCAGGGCCGGTGAATATGAAGCCCTCCCGGAGAAGATGGCGGATCCGGCGAGAAAGCCGGATTTCGGCCCTGATGAGTACAACGAGACCGTCGCCAGAAGCGGAGCCGTCAACATCGGAGCCAGGGATTTTCTCGTGGCCGTGAACTTCAACCTCAACACCACCTCGACCCGCAGAGCGATGGCTGTCGCCTTCGACGTGCGCGAGAAAGGCCGCAAGATGCGCGAGGGCGGCACCCTCACCGGCAAAGTCCTCAAGGACGAGAACGGCAAGGACCGCTGGCAGCCCGGCACTCTCAAGGGCTGCAAGGCGATCGGCTGGTACATCGATGAATATGGCATCGCACAGGTTTCGATGAACATCACCGACATCAACGCTACCCCTCTCCACACCGCCTTCGAGGAAGTTTCCAGGGCGGCCGCGGCCAGAGGCCTCAGAGTGACCGGCACTGAGATCGTCGGCCTCGTCCCTAAAAGGGTGCTGATGGAAGCCGGCAGGTTCTACCTTGAAAAGCAGGAACGCTCGCTCGGAATCCCGGAGGAGGAGACGATGAAGATCGCAGTCAAATCCATGAGCCTCGACGACCTCAAGCCTTTCGACCCACACGAGAAGGTCATTGAATATCTTATGGAAGATCCGGCCGAGGCCGCTGTCAGAGAAAGGCTCGTCAGGATGTCCCTGAAGGGCTTCGCTACCGAGACCGCTTCCGAATCCCCTGCCCCGGGCGGCGGCTCGATTTCCGCCTATATGGGCGCTCTCGGAGCGGCCCTCGGCACGATGGTGGCCAATCTTTCAGCCCACAAAAGAGGCTGGGACGACCGCTGGAAGGAGTTCTCCGACTGGGCCGTGAAAGGCCAGGCCGTGATGGACGAGCTTGTGGCCCTGGTCGATGAGGACACGGCGGCGTTCGACAGGATAATGGCGGCGTTCGGTCTGCCGAAAGGCACTGACGAAGAGAAGGCCGCAAGGGCGGAGGCCATCGAGAAGGCCACACTTTACGCCACGCAGGTGCCTCTGCGCACGATGAAAGCCTCGTACAAGGCCTTCGAGGTCATCAGGGCTATGGCTCAGACCGGCAACCCGAACTCCGTCTCGGACGCCGGAGTCGGAGCCCTCGCGGCCCGGAGCGCCGTCCTCGGAGCCCAGCTCAACGTGAAGATCAACGCCGCTTCTTTGGCCGACAAGGCCAAGGCAGCGGAACTGACCGCAGAGGCCGCAGAGATCGCAGCCAAGGCCGTCACTGAAGAAAAAGAGATTCTTGACATCGTAAATTCCAAGATCAATGGATAGTTTCAAGGAAGAGATACTCGCGGGCATCCCGCAGGACAGGCTTCCGGACCCGAAGCCTTATGACAGAACGATAAGCCACGCCCCGAAACGCAAGGACATACTCACGGCCGAGGAAAAGGTCCTCGCCCTGAAGAACGCACTGCGCTACTTCCCGGCCAAGTTCCACGCACAGCTCGCCCCCGAGTTCGCACAGGAGCTGAAGGACTACGGACGCATCTATATGTACCGCTTCCGCCCGTCCTATGACATCTACGCCAGACCGATCGACGCCTACCCTTGCCGCAGCCGTCAGGCGGCGGCCATAATGGCGATGATCCAGAACAACCTCGACCCGAGGGTCGCCCAGCATCCGCACGAACTGATCATCTACGGAGGCAACGGAGCGATCTTCCAGAACTGGGCGCAGTACCGTCTGACGATGAAATATCTCGCCGAGATGACCGACGAGCAGACGCTCTCGATGTACTCCGGCCATCCTATGGGCCTGTTCCCGAGCCACAAGGACGCTCCGAGAGTAGTGGTCACCAACGGAATGGTGATCCCGAACTATTCCAAACCGGACGACTGGGAGAGGTTCAACGCCCTCGGAGTGTCGCAGTACGGCCAGATGACCGCCGGCTCGTACATGTACATCGGTCCGCAGGGCATCGTGCACGGGACCACCATCACTGTGATGAACGCGGCCCGCAAACAGTTGAAGGCCAAAGGGCTGGCAGGAACAAGAGAGAACATGAAGGGAATGCTCTTCGTGACCGCCGGACTCGGCGGGATGTCGGGCGCCCAGCCGAAGGCGGGGAACATAGCTGGAGTCGTGAGCGTGACCGCCGAGGTCAATCCGCTGGCGGCCCGCAAACGCCACACGCAGGGCTGGGTCGACGAACTGCACGAAGACCTTGACGAACTCATCCCACGCATCCGCAAGGCCGTGGAGGCGAAAGAGACTGTCTCCCTCGCCTACGTAGGCAATGTCGTGGACCTCTGGGAGAGGCTGGCCGACGAGGACATCAGAGTCGACCTGGGATCCGACCAGACCTCGCTGCACAATCCGTGGGCCGGCGGCTACTACCCTGCCGGACAATCCTTCGAGGAATCTGCGAGGATGATGGCCGAGGACCCGGAGAAGTTCCGCGAGGCCGTGAAGGCCTCCTTGAGAAGGCACGTCGCCGCCATCAACCGCCTGGCGGCCAATGGAATGTACTTCTTCGACTACGGCAACGCCTTCCTGCTCGAATCCTCGAGAGCCGGGGCGGACATCCTGAAGGCCGACGGCTCGTTCCGCTACCCTTCCTACGTCCAGGACATCATGGGGCCTCTGTACTTCGACTACGGCTTCGGGCCGTTCCGCTGGGTCTGCATGAGCGAAAAGCCGGAAGACCTCGCCAAATCCGACGAGATCGCCGTCAGAGTGCTGAAGAAAGAACTGGAGACCGCTCCGGAAGAGATCCAGGGCCAGCTGAACGACAATATTCATTGGATAGAGGAGGCAGGCAGGAACAATCTGGTGGTAGGGTCGCAGGCGCGCATCCTCTACGCCGACTGCGAGGGCAGGACGAAGATCGCGCTCGCCTTCAACGAGGCCATCCGCAATGGCGAGATTTCCGCGCCGATCGTGCTGGGCCGCGACCATCACGACGTGTCCGGCACCGACTCCCCGTTCCGCGAGACCTCCAACATCTACGACGGCTCGAAGTTCACCGCCGACATGGCCATCCAGAACGTCATCGGCGATGGTTTCCGCGGCGCGACCTGGGTTTCCATCCACAACGGAGGCGGAGTCGGCTGGGGCGAAGTCATCAACGGCGGCTTCGGAATGGTGATTGACGGCGGGACCGACGCCGACCGCCACATCACACAGATGCTCTTCTGGGACGTGAACAACGGCATAGCGAGGCGCAGCTGGGCCCGCAACGACGGGGCGCGGCATTCCATCCTCCGGGAGATGGGCCGGACCCCTGAGCTTCAGGTCACGGTGCCGAACCTCGCGGACGAAACCCTTGTCAGACAAGCGGTTGAAGGAATATAAAGAATATAGCGCTTAGCGAAAGTTAAGTTATGGAATATGCCGCCGGACAGACCGGACAGAATTTCGTAACCAAAAAAAATCTGATTTTCAACAACACCGGAAAATTGACGGCAGGAACATTAAAATGACCCACATAATTTCAAAAGAACATCTGAGCCTCCAGAGGCTCAAGGAAATCATAGAAAACCACGAAAGGCTGGAACTCGGCCAGGAGGCCGTGGCGGCCATCGAAAAATGCCGCAAGTACCTGGACAGCAAGATGGAAGACATCAACCGTCCGGTCTACGGAGTGACCACAGGATTCGGTTCGCTGTGCAACGTGACGATCCCGCCGGACCAGCTGTCGCAGCTCCAGCACAACCTCGTGATGTCGCACGCCTGCGGGGCCGGTGAGAAAGTCCGCCCGGAAATCGTCAGGCTTATGCTGCTGCTCAAGGCGCAGTCGCTGTCCTACGGCCATTCCGGAGCGCAGCTGGTCACAGTCCAGAGGCTTCTGGACATGTACAACAACGATGTCCTGCCGGTTGTCTACCAGCAGGGTTCGCTCGGAGCCTCCGGCGACCTCGCTCCCCTCGCCCACCTCAGCCTTCCGCTGATCGGACTCGGCGAAGTCCTCTACAAAGACAGGGTACGGCCTAGTAAAGAGGTCTGGGACGAACTCGGTTGGAAGCCGGTCACGCTCCAGTCCAAGGAGGGTCTCGCTCTTCTTAACGGCACGCAGTTCATGAGTGCCCATGCGGTGTGGTCACTGATCCAGTGCCACAGGCTTTCCGAATGGGCAGACAGGATCGGGGCGATGTCGCTCGAGGCCTACGACGGCCGCATCGAGCCGTTCCTTCCTCTTACACACCAGCTTCGTCCGCACAAAGGCCAGATCGACACTGCCGCACGCTTCATGAGCCTGCTTGAAGGCAGCGAACTGATCCGGAATCCGAAGGAACACGTCCAGGATCCATATTCATTCCGCTGCATCCCGCAGGTCCACGGCGCCGTCAAGGACAGCATCCGCTATGTGGAAGGAGTGATCGAGAACGAGATCAACAGCGCCACCGACAACCCTAACGTCTTCCCTGACGAGGACATGATCATCTCGGCCGGCAACTTCCACGGAGAGCCGATCGCGATTCCGATGGACACGCTGGCGATTGCGATGTCCGAACTCGCAAACATCTCCGAGAGAAGGATTTATAAACTGATTTCCGGGCAGAGAGGCCTCCCGAAATTCCTTGTCGCCAACCCTGGAGTCAACAGCGGCTTCATGATTCCGCAGTACACTGCCGCCTCCATCGTGAGCCAGAACAAGGGACTCTGCTGGCCGGCTTCGGCGGATTCGATTCCGTCATCCCAGGGTCAGGAGGACCACGTGAGCATGGGTTCGAACGCCGCCACGAAACTGGTGCGCGTCATCGACAACTGCGAGGAGGTGCTTGCCATCGAACTCTTCAACTCGGCCCAGGCGCTGGATTTCCGCCACCGGATGTCAGGCGGCAAGTCCTCGGAGACCATCGAGAGCATATTCAATGACTACCGTAAGGTCGTGC
>CAVCDF010000157.1:0-13585 GCA_963600795.1 Anaerotignum sp.
CTTCATAGGCGGCCTTGACCGCAGGCAGAATGATCCGCTCCTCCTCGTCCCCCAGCAGACCTCCGTCTCCGCAGTGAGGGTTGAGCCCCAGCACGGCGATCTTCGGATCGACGATGCCGAAATCCCTTTTCAGGGAAGCGGACATCAGCCTGAGCTTGTTCACGATCTTCTCCTGAGTGATGGAAGACGGCACGTCCTTCAAAGGAATATGTCCGGTCACGACACTTATCCTAAGCCTGTCGGAAACCATGAACATCAGCACGTCTCCGGCGCCGAACTCCTTCTGGAGATATTCCGTGTGGCCCGTGTAGCCGAAACCTTCGGCCACCATCGCCTTCTTGTTGATCGGAGCGGTGACCAGCACGTCGATGCTGCCGTTGCGGATGTCCTCAACCGCGCACTCCAGCGAACGTATCGCCGACTTGGCCGACTCCGGAGTGGATTGGCCAGGTTCAACGAACACATTGTCCGGCAGACAGTTGACAATATTGATCTTCTTAGGCTTCGCATCTTTTGCGCTCTGGATCGCATAGACGTCCATCTGGTCCAGATTGTGGATCAACTTGCGGTAGAAACCGAAAATCTTAGACGAGCCATAGACCACGGGGGTGAACGAGTCGAGAATCCTCGCGTCGGCGAGAGCCTTGATGATGACCTCGTATCCTATGCCGTTGCCGTCCCCCTGAGTTATTCCGACAACTGGCTTTCTGTTATAATTTCTGTCTGACATATTCATTGATCTGAAATATTCATAAACAATCATTCAAAGACGATGGCACCGGAAGATCCGGCCGATTCCTCGTAGCCGGCGTCGACCGGAAGAGACTTTCCCGCCGCCAGCGCTCCGGCCCCGGCGGCAACGGCAAGCGCGTCGCACCTCTCGTTCTCGGGGTGGCCGGCGTGCCCCTTGAGCCAATGGAAAACAACCCTGTGCAACCTGTATATCTCAAGGAAACGCTTCCAGAGGTCGGGGTTCTTCACTTTTTTCCAGCCTTTGAGCTCCCAGTTCCGCAGCCAGCCTTCGTTCACGGCCTTGACCACGTAGGACGAGTCGCTGAAGACTTCAACTTCGGCGTTCCGCCACTTGATCGCCTCCAGTCCCTTGATGACAGCAAGCAGTTCCATCCTGTTGTTGGTCGTGCGGATGAAGCCTCCGCTCATCTCCTTGACGTGAGCGCCGCATTTGAGGACTACCCCATAGCCGCCGGGTCCGGGATTGCCGCTTGAAGCCCCGTCGGTGTAAAGGAATATCTTCGGTCTGGTGTTCTGCTCCATAATACAGACACAAATATATGCATTTTTTTTGTGCGGGTTGATATTTCTGACTATTTTTGGGAATATGAATTTCAACAAAGCCAGCCAACTCAACGTGCTCGTGACGGGAGCGAACGGCCAGCTCGGCACCGAGCTGCGCAACGTGCTTGACACAGGCCGCAACAACTGCATCTTCTCGGACATCACCTCGGTTCCGGGAGTCGAAACCCTGTGCCTGGACATAACGGACATCGACGCCGTTAGACTTGTGTGCGAGTCGGAGAACATCGACGTGATTGTCAACTGCGCCGCCTACACCGACGTTGACAAGGCAGAGGACGAGCCGTCGATGGCAATGCTCCTGAACGGGACAGCGGCCGGCATCCTGGCCTCGGTTGCGGCCGGGAGGAACGCCTCAATGATCCACATCTCCACAGACTATGTCTTTCACGGCGACAGGCCGGAGCCGTGCCGGGAGGACTGCATCCCTGACCCTCTCGGGGTCTATGGTTCGACCAAACTTGCCGGAGAGAGAAAAATAGCGGAATCAGGATGCAGGAGCATCATCATCCGCACGGCCTGGCTCTATTCTCCGTACGGCAGGAACTTTGTCAGGACGATGAGGAGGCTGACCGCCGAAAGAGACTCCCTGAAGGTTGTCTATGACCAGATCGGGACTCCGACCTATGCCCGCGACCTCGCGTCGCTGATCGCAAGGATAATCGAATGCGGGATGCTGGACAGGACCGGAATCTACCACTTCAGCGACGAAGGCGCGGTCTCATGGTTCGACTTCGCCCAGGCCGTCAAGGACCTCAGCGGGAACTCCTGCGACATCAAGCCTTGCCGCACAGAGGAATATCCTTCAAAGGCAAGGCGGCCGAGATTTTCCGTACTGGACAAGGCGAAAGTCAAGGAAACGTTCGGGATCGGCATACCTTACTGGAGAGACTCCCTTGCAGACTGCATAAGGAGAATTGAAGAAAAAGAGGAACGGATATGAAAGGAATAGTTCTGGCCGGCGGCAGCGGCACCCGCCTCTACCCCATAACGAAAGGCGTCAGCAAACAGCTGCTGCCCGTCTATGACAAACCGATGGTCTATTATCCGGTTTCGGTCCTGATGAGCGCCGGAATCAGGGACATCCTGCTGATCTCGACTCCCGAGGACCTTCCCGGCTTCAGGAGGCTTCTCGGCGACGGGAGCAGTTTCGGAGTGCACTTTGAATATGCCGAACAGCCTTCGCCCGACGGTCTTGCGCAGGCGTTCACCATCGGGAAGGATTTCATAGGAAGCGACTGCGTCTGCCTGGTGCTCGGCGACAACATCTTCCAGGGCGCGGGTTTCGGCCCGCTGCTCACGGAGGCCGTCCGCAGCGCCGAACAGGACGGCAATGCGACCGTCTTCGGCTACCGGGTCAGCGACCCGCAGAGATACGGAGTGGCCGAATTCGACAAAGACGGCAACTGCCTCAGCATCGAGGAAAAGCCTGAAAAGCCGAAGAGCAGCTACGCCGTCACGGGACTGTACTTCTACCCGAACGAAGTAGTGCGGATCGCTTCGGAGATCAGGCCTTCGGCAAGGGGAGAATACGAAATCACCACGGTTAACCAGAGATTCCTGGAGGCCGGGAAACTCAAGGTCCAGAAGTTCGGGCGCGGGTTCGCCTGGCTGGACACCGGCACGCACGAATCGCTCGCGGAAGCCTCGACCTACATAGAAGTCATCGAGAAAAGGCAAGGGCTCAAGGTGGCCTGCCTTGAGGAAATCGCGTTCAGGAAAGGATGGATTTCGGCCGAAGCGCTGCGCGAAGCCGCGAAGCCGATGCTCAAGAACCAGTACGGACAGTATCTTATCAAAGTGGCGGAAGAATGAACGTTGTCAAGACAGGAATCGAAGGACTCGTGACGATCGAGCCGAGGATATTCAAAGACGGCCGCGGACTTTTCTTCGAATCGTTCAACCTCAAAGAGTTCCGCGAGAAGGTAGGTCCGGTGGAATTCGTTCAGGACAACGAGAGCGTCTCCTCCTACGGCGTGGTCCGGGGGCTGCATTTCCAGAAGGGAGAGCACGCGCAGGCCAAGCTCGTCAGGGTCATAAGAGGCTCGGTGCTGGACGTTGCCGTGGACCTGAGGCCGGGATCTCCGACATTCGGCAGACATCTCGCAGTCGAGCTTACCGGCGAGAACCGCCGGCAGCTTTTCATTCCGAGAGGATTCGCACACGGATTCAGCGTGCTGAGCGAAGAAGTCATATTCCAGTACAAGTGCGACAATTTCTACTGTCCGGAAGCGGAAGGCGCGATAGCCTGGGACGACCCTGACCTGGGAATAGACTGGCGGATTCCGGCCGGGAAGGCGATACTTTCAGAGAAGGACAGGAACCACCCGCGTCTCGCTGACTACGAAATCTTGCTGTAGTCTCTCACTGCGTACTTGTCCTTTCGCAGTTCCGCCGCCAGAAGTTGATTTTCAGGACTTTCCAAAGCAGGATCGTGAGCCAGCACGTGTTCGGCATAGCTTCTCGCGTCCTGCAGAAGCTGTCCGTCGTGCGCAAGGGATGCAATGCTCAGCTCGATAGGAAGGCCGCTCTGCTGCGTTCCTTCCAGATCTCCCGGCCCTCTCATCCTCATATCCTCTTCGGCCAGATCGAAACCGTTCTCAGTGGCGCACATCAGTTCCAGCCTCCTGCGCGATTCCTTGCTGACCTTGTTGCCGTGCATCAGCACGCAATAGGACTTTTCGCTTCCTCTGCCGACCCTTCCCCTGAGCTGGTGAAGCTGGGCAAGGCCGAAACGCTCTGCGCTCTCGATCACCATAACGGAAGCGTTCGGGACATCTACCCCCACCTCTATGACAGTCGTCGAGACCAGGATGTCCGCCCTTCCCGCGCTGAAAGCGTCCATATTGAATTTCTTGACTTCACTGGTCTGCTGGCCGTGGACGATCGCCACCTTGTACTGAGGGAGCGGAAAGCGGCGGACTATCTCTTCATAGCCGGCCTCCAGATTCTGGTAATCCATCTTTTCGCTTTCGAATATCAAAGGATAGACGATGAAGGCCTGGCGCCCGGCGGCTATTTCCTTCTTGATGAAATTGTACAGCGCGGGACGCTTCCCCTCCCCTACCATCATAGTCTGGACCGGTTTTCTGCCCGGCGGCATCTCATCGATCACGGACACGTCCAGGTCTCCGTACAAGGTCATCGCCAAAGTTCGCGGAATCGGCGTGGCCGTCATCACGAGGATGTGCGGAGGGATTCCGCCCGCGCCCTTTGCCCATAGCCTCGAGCGCTGGTCGACGCCGAAACGGTGCTGTTCATCGATGACGGCAAGGCCGAGGTTGCGGAACACGACAGTGTCCTCTATCAAAGCGTGCGTTCCTATTATTATGCCGACGGACCCGTCCGACAGGCCCTGCAGAATCGGACGGCGGGCGGCCTTCGTTGTGGAGCCGATCAGCAGTTCGCACCTGACGCCGGTCGGAGCCAGGTACCGGGATATGTTGGCATAATGCTGCTGGGCCAGCACCTCGGTCGGAGCCATTATGCAGGCCTGGAAGCCGTTGCCGACGGCAATCAGGGCCGACAGCACAGCGACCATCGTCTTGCCCGACCCGACATCGCCCTGCAGAAGTCGGTTCATCTGCATGCCGCTCATCAGGTCCGCGCGTATCTCCTTGATGACGCGTTTCTGCGCCCCGGTCAGGTCATACGGCAAGGCCCCGTAGCAGGCATTGAAGGCAGGCCCGACCTTGGGCATCGGAATGCCGACCGCCGAACGGCTGCGGACATACTTCCGCTTCAGCAGCGAAAGCTGGAGCAGGAAAAGTTCCTCCCATTTGAGCCGGTATCGCGCCATGTCCAGAGCCCTCTGGTCCGCCGGAAAATGGACATTGCGCAGCGCATACCTCAGAGGGACCAGCCCCTTCTCCTTGAGGACATATTCAGGAAGAGTTTCCCGGACATCGCCGAGAGCCAGTTCAAGAGCCTGCGACACAAGCCGGTTCATCACCCTGCCGGTCACGCCACCGTTCTTGAGCCTGTCGGTCGAGCTGTAGACTCCCGTGAGGGTGCCGGACACATTCCGGGTGCCGTCCGCAGGCGGATTGTCGATCTCCGGATGGACCATGTTCAGCTTGCCGTTGAAAAGGCTGGGCTTGCCGAAAAACAGGAAGGTCATCCCAGGCCTGAGCCTCTCATAGATGTATTTGATTCCCTTGAAGAAGACCAGTTCCATCGAACCGGATGCGTCGCTGACGGTGACGGTCAGCCGCTTGTTGCCCTTCCCCCCGAGTTCGGCGCGGGCGACCGTGGCGAGAATCTGCACGTATGCGTTTTCAGACCGGACATCCGCGATGTTCAGGACGGAGCTGCGGTCAATGTAACGGAAAGGATAATTGTGCAGAAGGTCGCCCAATGTCTTCACGCCAAGTTCCGATGAAAGGAGCGCGGCCCTTTTCGGCCCCACTCCCGGCAGAAACTGCACTTCCATTTCCAATTTGCCGCTGACCATACCGCGAATATAGTCATTTTCAGGAATCATTTCAAAAAACCGGTTCCGGCGCCGGAGGCAAAATGTTCGGCGTAATGAAAGGAATGAATCGGGAATATGAAAATAATTGACTAACTTTGGTGACTGTCGGCGGCTGCGGGTCATCAGCCGCGGGAATTTACAGACAAAAGGTGCGAAATGGTTTCGGAACTCATCGGAAAATACATCTGGCTGATACAGACGCTCTCCGCCGCAGGTGAGCGCGGGCTCACCCTTGCGGAGATCACCGACAAGTACAGGAGACGCTACGACCAGGACTATTCACGGAGGACGTTCAACAACCACCGCGAGGCGGTTCTCAACGTCTTCGGAATTGAAATAGTGTGCTGCAGGCGCACGAACCGCTACACCATTCCCTACATCGACGACGCCCTTGACAATGACAGGAGCATAGGCTGGCTGATCGACACGTTCACGGTCAACAGCCTGCTTACGCTCGGAAAGGAAAGGCTCTCCGGCAGGGTCAGCGTCGAAAGCGTTCCTTCAGGACAGAAGTACCTGACAACGATAATCCAGGCGATGGAGGACGGGCACGAACTGGAAATCACCTACGGCAAGTACTCGGCGGCGGCGCCGGAAGTCCTGCACGTCAGGCCGTTCGCGGTCAAGGAACACGAACGGCGCTGGTACCTGGTGGGTTTCTGCCGCGAAAGGTCGAAGGACGGGAAGGCGGACAGCGGCGACAGGGAATCCTGGAGAGTCTACGGACTTGACAGGATTTCGTTACTCCGGGAAACCGAAGAGGAGTTCAGGATGCCGAAGGACTTCAACGTCGACGGGATTTTCAGCGAAAGCTTCGGAATATATTTCCCGCGCACGGGGCAGAAGCCCGTCAGGATCCGCTTCCGGGCGACAGAGGAGGAAGCCCGCTACATCAGGGACCTGCCGATCCACTCCTCGCAGACGGAAGAAGGCGGAGGAATATTCAGCATCAGAGTCATTCCCAACAAGAACCTTACTCTTGAATTCTGCCGCCACGCCGGAAGGATCGAGGTGCTTGAGCCGCAGGAGGTCAGGGACTCGGTGAAGGAGGAACTCCGCACAGCATATGAACAATATCTTCAACAATAAATGAATATGTTAAACTGTAAGGCTGCGGCATTGACCGCGGTTGCGATTGCGATGATCGGTTGTACACAGAAAAGCGAGACACAGGAAGAGAGCCGGTACATCGGGCCTTCCGACATCAGGATCGAGGACGGAAGAATGACGTCCGAAGCGCTTCTTGCCATGGGCAGGGTCTCCGACCCGCAGATTTCGCCGGACGGGCGATGGATTCTCTACGGAGTAAGCTACACGTCGATCGAGGACAACAGGACCTGCAGGAACCTGTTCCTCGCCGAAGCCGTCAAGGGCGAAGACGGTTCGTATTCCTTCGGAGACAAGATCCAGCTGACCGCCGAGGGGCAGAGCGTCAGCAATGCCCGATGGAGCCCTGACGGGAAGTCCATCTACTATCTTCAGGGCGGACAGCTCCACAACGCCGCCGTCACTGTAGCCGACGGCAAGGCGTCCCTCTCGGACAAGAAATGCCTGAGCGACGTCGCTGAGGGCATCGGAGAGTTCTCGCTGAGTCCGGACGGCGGACAGATTCTCTACACGTCCACCGTGCCGGGAGCCGTCAAGACCCCGAAGGACTTCGACCCGAAACTGGACAAGGCTCAGGCCTATGTGGCCGAGGACCTTATGCACCGCCACTGGGACCACTGGACGACCACCAGGCCTCAGACGTTTTTCGCGGCGATCGCCGGAGAGAAAGGAATCACGGCAGAAAACTCCCTCAACATCCTTGACGACGGAGCCGGCAAGTACGAACTGCCTCTCGAGCCGTTCGGCGGCATCGAGCAGGTCTGCTGGAGTCCAGACGGACGCTATGTGGCATATTCCTGCAAGAAGGTCGAGACGGGCCGCGAGTACGCATTCTCGACTGACACAGAGATCTACATCTACTGTTTCCTGACCGGCCAGACCGTGCAGGTCACGATGGGCGGCGGCTACGACACCGATCCCGTCTGGAGTCCTGACGGAAGGCACATAGCCTGGCTGAGCATGGAGCGCAACGGCTACGAGGCCGACAAGGTGCGCCTTATGGTGGCCGACATAGCGGAGACGCCCAAGGACGAGGACGGCCAGAGCGAGATTCCTCCGGTCTCCAATATCCGCGACCTCACGGCCACGTTCGGCTACAACGCAGCGGGACCGGTCTGGGCCGGAGACTCCGGAAGCCTGTATTTCAATTCCCTGACGGAAGGTCTCCAGGCCATCTACCGCGTGCGGCTCCCGAAACCGGAAGACACCTGCGGGACAAGCGACATAGTCCGCATCACGCCGGACGACGCCTGGTACGATTTCAATTCGCCGTTCGCAGTGACCGACAGCACGCTTTTCACCAGCTACTGCTCGATGGAATTTCCAAACGAACTTGTGGCGGTCAGCGAGAAGGACGGCTCGTTCACCCGCATCACCGACGAGAACGGCGGCATAATCGGCCAGCTTTCAGCCTACGAGACCCGAGAACGCTGGATCAAAACGACAGACGGCAAGAAGATGCTCACCTGGGTTCTCTATCCGCCGAAGTTCGATTCCACAAAGGTCTATCCCGCCATCGAGATATTCCTCGGAGGCCCTCAGGGTACGCTGAGCCAGGGCTGGAGCTACCGGTGGAACTACCGCCTGATGGCCAACCAGGGCTACATAGTCATCCTTCCGAACAGGCGCGGCACCACGGCTTTCGGCCAGGACTGGTGCGAGCAGATCAGCGGCGACTACATCGGGCAGAACATGCAGGACTACCTCAGCGCCGCCAGGGAGCTCAAGAAGGAACCTTACGTCGGCAAGATGGCGGCCTGCGGCGCTTCGTACGGAGGATTCAGCGTTTACTATATGGCGGGAATCCACGGCAACGTCTATGACTGCTTCATCGCCCACGCCGGCATATTCGACGAGAAATACATGTACTACGAGACCGAGGAGATGTGGTTCCCGAACTTCGACAACGGAGGTCTTTCCGAATATTCCTACACCGCGGGCGAGACGGGACCGCGCGGAGACGGCAGGACATTCGGCGGCATCCAGCAGGCCGGATCGCCGTGGAGCAGCGCCGCGAAGGCCAAACGCCATTACGCCAACTCACCGGCAGTCAACGTGACCAAGTGGCACACGCCTATCCTCTGCATCCACGGAATGATGGACTACCGCATCCCTTACGACCAGGGCATGGCGGCCTTCAACGCCGCCCAGATGATGGGAGTTCCTTCCAAGCTGATAGTGTTCCCTGAGGAGAACCACTGGATCCTGCAGCCGCAGAACGCCCTGTTCTGGCACCGCAGTTTCTTCGACTGGCTTGACAGATGGTGCAAGCAGTAACCTGACTTTAAAGAAATGGAGGGTGGCCGGATTACGGTCACCCTCCATTTCTTTTTGACACAGGCGCACGAGTGCAGAAAATCACTGTTTTTGCCGACAGTATGCTTTCAGCGCGCCTCTATGTACCCCCATCGGGATTCGAACCCAAACCGTCAGAACCGGAATCTGAAATCCTATCCATTAGACTATGGGGGCAAATTCGGTTTGCCCGAACCGGACTCGCAGGAACAAACCTGTTTGCCCGACTTGAAACCGACCACAAATTTAACAATTTTCACCGTAAACAATGAAATATTTTTCGATTAAGCGGAAACATCGGGAAATCATCAAACAAAAGAATGCGGAAAGTTCGTTTAATCCAATAAAAATCGTATTTTTGCGTATTATGAGCAAAGCATACATATTCCCTGGTCAGGGATCCCAGTTTCCCGGTATGGCAAAAGAGCTGTACGACGGGAACGCCAAGGGCAAGGAAATGCTCGAGAAGGCGAACGGGATTCTCGGATTCAGGATCACTGACGTAATGTTTGAGGGGACGCCGGAGGACCTCAAAGCCACACGTGTGACACAGCCGGCAATATTCCTGCACTCCGTCGTTCTGGCGAAGTGCTACGGTGATTTCAGGCCTGATATGGTCGCAGGGCAT
Organism: Anaerotignum sp.; assembly: GCA_963600795.1. GTDB lineage: Bacteria > Bacteroidota > Bacteroidia > Bacteroidales > UBA932 > Cryptobacteroides. Next base: position 9,819 of record CAVCDF010000157.1, read on the forward strand.
TCTCTTGGTGAGTTTTCCGCACTGGCTGCCGCGGAAGCCATCAGTTTCGAGGATGCCCTTCGTCTTGTCCACATCCGCGCGACACAGATGCAGCTATGCTGCGAGAAGGTCCCGGGGACGATGGCCGCGATCATCGCGCTGCCTGACGAGAAGGTCGAGGAGATCTGCGCTTCCTGCGAAGGGGTCGTGGTCCCGGCCAACTACAACTGTGGCGGGCAGATCGTGATCTCAGGCGAAAAGGCCGCGGTCGAGGCCGCCTGCGCGGCAGCGAAGGAAGCAGGAGCGAAGAGAGCTCTGCCGCTCGCCGTAAGCGGTGCGTTCCACTCCCCTCTTATGGAGCCGGCGCGCGTCGAACTCGCCAAAGCCATCGAGGCCACGAAGATCGTGAAGCCGGTCTGCCCAGTCTATCAGAACGTCAGCGGAGAGGCAGTCACCGACCCTGACACCATCAAAAGGAACCTCCTCGCGCAGCTGACTTCACCGGTGAAATGGACGCAGTCAGTCAGGAATATGATCTCGGACGGAGCAGATTACTTCATGGAAATCGGTCCGGGTGCGGTTCTCCAGGGACTTGTAAGGAGGATTTCCGCCGGAATGGAGGGAATCACCGTAGAAGGTTTGACAACTATCTAAAAACTAACATATTAACATAACGTTAACGATATGGCTAAAGAAAAGAAATTCATCACTTGTGATGGTAACACTGCAGTTGCCAATGTCGCTTATCTTTTCAGCGAGAACGCCTGCATCTACCCTATCACACCATCCTCTCCGATGGCAGAGAACATTGACGAATGGGCTGCCCACGGGAAAAAGAACCTTTGGGGTGAGACAGTGAGCGTCACCGAACTTGAGAGCGAGGCAGGAGCCTCCGGAGCAGTGCACGGCTCCCTTCAGGCAGGAGTCCTCACCAGCACCTTCACGGCCTCACAGGGTCTTCTCCTTATGATTCCGAACATGTACAAGATCGCCGGAGAAATGCTCCCGGCCGTCTTCCACGTTTCGGCCAGAGCGCTCGCTTCACACGCTCTCTCGATCTTCGGCGACCATCAGGACGTGATGGCCTGCCGCCAGACAGGCTTCGCCCTTCTCGCTTCCGGTTCAGTGCAGGAAGCGCAGGACCTCGCGGCTGTGGCGCATCTCGCCGCCATCAAGTCCAGCATTCCTTTCCTGCATTTCTTCGACGGTTTCCGCACTTCGCACGAAATCCAGAAGATCGAGGCCCTCGATGAGGACGAACTCAGGAAGATGGTCAGCGACAAGTCCCTCAAGGCATTCAGGGACAGAGCCCTCAATCCTGACGCTCCTGTCACCAGAGGTACCGCCCAGAACGGCGACGTGTACTTCCAGGCCGTCGAGTCCAGGAACAACTTCTACAACGCGGTTCCTGACATCGTCGCCCGCTATATGGGTGAAATCAGCGAACTGACCGGACGCGAGTACCGTCCGTTCACATACTACGGAGCAGCAGACGCCGAGAACATCATCGTCGCCATGGGTTCCGTCACCGAGACCATCAAGGAGACCATCGACTACCTCGCCAAGAAAGGCAGGAAGTACGGTCTTGTCACCGTCCACCTCTACAGGCCGTTCGCGGAGAAATATTTCCTCAAGGTCCTTCCGAAGAGCGTCAAGAAGATCGCCGTCCTCGACAGGACAAAGGAGCCGGGCGCTCTCGGAGAGCCTCTCTACATCGACGTCAAGGCCCTGTTCCAGGACAAGAAGAACTCACCTGTGATCATCGGCGGACGCTACGGCCTTTCTTCAAAGGACACCACGCCTGCTCAGATCGTCGCCGTCTTCGACAACCTTGAGCTGAACGAGCCTAAGAACGGATTCACCATCGGCATCGTGGACGACGTGACCTTCAAGTCACTTTCCATCAAGAGCGAGGTTTCCATCGTGAAGCCCGGAACCACCGAGTGCAAGTTCTACGGCCTCGGCTCCGACGGTACGGTAGGCGCCAACAAGAACACCATCAAGATCATCGGAAGCCACACTGAGAAATATTGCCAGGCTTACTTCGACTACGATTCCAAGAAGTCCGGCGGCTACACCTGCTCCCACCTGCGCTTCGGCGACAAGCCTATCAAGGCCCCTTATCTTGTCAGCACTCCTGACTTCGTGGCCTGCCACGTTCCTTCATACCTGAACAAGTACGACGTGCTCAAGGGCATCAAGGAGAACGGCACGCTCCTCCTCAACTCGCTCTGGGACGAGGAAGAGACCGTAAAGAGGATTCCTGACAACGTGAAGGCCGTCATCGGCAAGAAGAAGATCAGGCTCTACATCATCAACGCGACCAAGATCGCAGCTGAAATCGGTCTGGGCAACAGGACCAACACCATTCTCCAGTCCGCATTCTTCAAGATCACGGGCATCATCCCTTACGAGGATGCAGTGAAGTATATGAAGGACGCCATCGTCAAGAGCTACGGCAAGAAGGGCGAGAACGTCGTCAACATGAACTACGCTGCCGTTGACCGCGGCGGAGAATACACCGAAGTGACCGTTCCGGCCGAGTGGGCTAAGATTTCAGCCAAGTTCGAGACTCCTAACAAGTCACGTCTCGCTCCTGCATTCGTCAAGGACATCGCCGACGTTGTCAACTCACAGAACGGAGACTCGCTCCCTGTCAGCGCGTTCATGCCTTACGTTGACGGCACGATGCCTGCCGGCACTTCCGCCTACGAAAAGCGCGGAGTCGCCGTCACCGTTCCTTCCTGGGATGCCGAAAAGTGTATCCAGTGCAACACCTGCGCATTCGTCTGCCCTCACGCCGCAATCCGTCCGTTCCTTCTCACCGCAGAAGAGGCCGGAAAGGCTCCGGAAGGACTCAAGAAGGCTCAGGGCAAGGCCGTTCTGAAGGAATATTCATTCGCACTTTCAGTTTCAGTCGATGACTGCACGGGCTGCGGCAACTGCGTGGACGTCTGCCCTTCAAAGGAAAAGGCCCTCACGATGGTTTCCTACCTCGACGAGCAGGGAGAGCAGGCCAACTTCAACTGGCTCGCCACCAAGGTCGGCTACAAGGACAAGGTCGTCAACAAGGCCGGCAACGTGAAGAACTCTCAGTTCGCACAGCCTCTGTTCGAATTCAGCGGCGCCTGCGCAGGCTGCGGCGAGACTCCTTACATCAAGAACATCACACAGCTCTTCGGCGACAGGATGATGATCGCCAACGCGACAGGCTGCTCTTCAATCTACGGAGCGTCCTTCCCTGCATCGCCTTACTGCACCAACGCCCAGGGTCACGGTCCGGCCTGGCAGAACTCCCTCTTCGAGGACAACGCCGAGTTCGGTCTCGGAATGAAGATCGGTTCAGACCGCGCCCGCGAGACTGTCGCCAACCTTATGACAGGCGCTCTCGAATGCGAAAAGTGCTCCGACGAGATCAAGGCTCTGTTCAAACAGTGGCTTGAGAACAAGGAGAACGGCGAAATCACCCGCGAGGTCGCAGACAAGGTCATTCCTCTCATGGAGAAATCAGACTGCACGAACTGCAAGAAACTGCTTGACTACAAGCACTTCATTCCTGCACGCAGCCAGTGGATCTTCGGCGGTGACGGCTGGGCCTACGACATCGGCTACGGCGGACTCGACCACGTGCTGGCTTCCGGCAAGAACGTCAACGTGCTCGTTCTCGACACCGAGGTCTACTCCAACACCGGCGGACAGAGCTCCAAGTCAACTCCTGCGGGCGCAATCGCCAAGTTCGCGGCATCCGGCAAGAAGATCCGCAAGAAGGATCTCGGAATGATGGCCAT
>CAVCDF010000158.1:0-9160 GCA_963600795.1 Anaerotignum sp.
TAATTTTCCTGGGCAGAAGCGCTTCCTGTCTGATTGAATCGGTCGGCATTGCCCTTGCCATTCTGCTTTCCACCGGTATCGCGTTCATCTTCGAGGTGCGTGCGGAACGGGAGTTCAAGATTCTCAACAAGGTAAAGGATGAACGCAAGGTAAAGGTGTTGAGGTGGAAGAATGAAGCCAACAGGCACGGGCGTCCGATTGTATTCGAAATCAAGCGGGCCGATGTGGTCGTCGGGGATATAGTCTATCTTGAAAATGGCGATGAAATCCCGGCGGACGGCTATCTGGTAAAAGCCACTTCTTTGAGGGTGGACGAATCGGCGTTTACGGGAGAACTTTTTACAACCAAGACAGTTGAACCGGAGGCTGATGCGCCTGAGGAGGCATATCCCAAGAACTTTCTGATTAGGGGCACTACCGTTATAGAGGGGAATGCCGTTTATAAGGTTTCCGCAATAGGCTCTGATACCGAAGAAGGCAAGGGCGCGAAGATTCTGCACGAAGAGCAGGCGGTGGAAACGCCTCTTAACCAGCAGCTTGGCAATCTAGCGAAGTGGATAACCAGGGCAAGCTATATCTTTGCCTTCCTCATTATTGCTGGGCGTACAATTCTGTATTTTGCGACCGGGCACGGCGGAGATGACTTCAATGCGATTGAGTTTATCGAGATGACCCTGAGCTCGATTATGCTTGCCGTGACACTGATAGTAGTCGCTGTGCCTGAGGGACTTCCGATGAGCGTGACGATAAGCCTGGCGCTGAGTATGCGTAAGATGCTCAAAGAGAAGAACCTTGTCCGCAAGCTCCACGCCTGCGAGACTTTGGGCGCCGCGACCGTCATCTGCACCGACAAGACAGGCACGCTTACACAGAATCGGATGAAGGTCGTGAAGCATGATTTCTATGAAGTGGATCTCGACTTCTTTACAGAGTGCGTGGCGGTTAATTCCACTGCCGAAGTGTCTGATGCCGATGAGAACGGGGACCTCAAGATTGTCGGGAATCCGACCGAGGGCGCGATACTCCGCTGGTTGGTTGCCGAGGAGGGGAAAGACTATCAGCAGTACCGCGAATCCCTCTCTGTCATAAGCCAGAAGCCGTTCACGATGGAGAATAAGTCTATGGAGACAGTGGCCCGCAATGAAGAGAGCGGGCGGGTCATAAGGTATATAAAGGGGGCGCCTGAAGTGGTGCTTGAGATGTCGACAATAGTCCCTGGCGGCCGAAGCAAGCAGGATGTCCTGAATGAGCTCGCTGAATACCAGAACCTTGGGATGAGGACCCTCGGCTTTGCCTATCAGGTAATTGAGGAGGGGAAAGACACCCCGGTTATTTATATCGGCCATGTCGGGATTGCGGATCCGGTCAGGGAGGATGTCAAGGACGCAATCGCAGTCTGCAAAGGCCAGGCTGGGGTCCGCGTAATCATGGTGACCGGCGATGTCTCTCTGACTGCTAACGAGATAGCCCGCAAAGTTGGGATAGTGAATGACGGAGAACCGGCTTTGACCGTTACCGGGGCCGAGTTCGCCGCAATGAGCGATGAGGAACTGAAAAATGAGATATTGCCTCATCTTACAGTCCTCTCTAGGGCGCGCCCTGAAGACAAGGCGCGGCTCGTGACTCTCCTGCAGGAGATGGGGCATGTGGTGGCCGTGACTGGAGACGGAACGAACGACGCCCCGGCACTCAAAAAGGCTCAGGTCGGTCTCTCTATGGGGGACGGGACTTCAAGGGCAAAGGAAGCCAGCGACATCACGATTATCGACAACTCGTTCGCGAGCATCAATACCGGAATTCTCTGGGGGCGTTCGCTCTATCAGAATATTAGGAGGTTCATCCTGTTCCAGATGACCATCAATGTCTGCGCCTGCTTCATCGTGCTGTTCGGTGCGTTTGTGGGCCTCGATTCGCCCTTGACGGTTACTCAGATGCTTTGGGTAAATCTGATTATGGACACATTCGCGGCAATGGCCCTGTCATCGCTCCCGCCGGACAGGAGGGTGATGAACGACAAGCCACGCGACCAGAAGAAGAATATCATCGACAGGCGGATGGGAAGTCAGATAGCTATAGTGGGCCTTATTTTCTTCGTGATTTTAGCTGTATTCTGGCAGATACTTTATCGCCTGGATATCGAGAGCGTGCGCCAGATTTTCACTGTTGATTCATTCCGGCTTTTGAGACAGGATATGGGTACGGGAGTCCACGACACAGATGTGATGACCGCATACGAGCGAGGCATTTTTTTCTCGACATTTGTGTTTGCGCAGTTCTGGAATCTCTTCAATGCGAGGTATTTTCGTACCGGCCGCAGTCTGCTGGGAGATATCATTGACCTGATTGCCAAAGGGAAGAAACATATTAAGACCTTCGGTGTCGGATTCTTTGCGGTTGCACTTATCATAATGCTCGGTCAGGTGCTCATCGTGAATGTCTGCAGCATGTTCTTTGATGTGGCCCCGCTTTCCGCCCAGGATTGGCTGTACATACTTCTGGCGACGTCCGTGATTCTGGTTGTGCCGGATATTTATAGATTCGTGCGCAGTTTGGTCGTCTCAAAGCATTGAAATCTAACGAATTAATTATATTTGCAATATGGATAATAATTCAAGAGCGACAAGATTCCTGATTGACAGGATAGATAGTAAACTCGGCAGTGTGGAGAAGGAACTCAAGTTCGACAAGATTGCTATCGGTGTCGGATTGGGCATTATGGTGATTTTTGCGTTCGTGTTGGGCTTGGTTGTAAATAGCTCTCCTGCTCTTGCCATCCTCTGTCTGATACTTATTATGTTCGGATTTTTCCTGGCCTATGTGATGGTCAAGGAGTATATCGATGACCGGAAGAAGTTGTAGGTATCTTCTTCTGAGGTGTCGGTCGTCACGAAAAACTGACAGAGTGCGTATTTTGCGCATTCTGTCAGTTTTGGCATTATTGACAATTTCACTGTTTGTCTTTCAACTCATTCTCGATGTCTTCAATGCTCGGAAGAGATTGTGCGACATCTTTGGGGTATAGTTTAGTAAGCTCATATGAGGAAATACCCAGCGGTTGCTGCTGATTTTTCTCGACTGTCCACTGTGCCACGAGGTCATTCTTCTCCTTGCAGATGAGCAGTCCTATGGTGTCGCCGTCATCCGGGCCTTTAATCAGGTGATTGACTGCTGTGCAATAGAAGTTCAATTTGCTGATGAATTCTGGCTCGAACTTGACGGTTTTCAACTCGCAGACGATGTACCGGTGCAATTTGATGTGGTAGAACAGCAAATCACAGAAGTACTCATCGCCATTGACATCCAGACGTACCTGTCTGCCGACAAAGGCGAATCCGCTTCCAAGTTCCAGAAGAAACCGGTAGATGTTCTTTTCCAGCGCAAGTTGCAGGTCTTTTTCCTTGTAGTCTTCTGTCAGGGCGAGAAAGTCAAAATTATAAGGATCCTTCAAGACATCTTGGGCAATGCTGCTGTCCGGAGACGGCATCGTAGTGCTGAAATTCGTGATGGCCTTACCGTTGCGCTCGTATAAATCCGTATCGACAAAATTCTGAAGCAGAAGCCTTGACCATCCGTTCTCTATGATTTTCTGAACAAAGAACACAGCCTTTTCCGGTTCTGTCCTGAATTTGTCAATAAGAACCTTGTGATGTCCCCAGGGTATGGAGAATATGGCTTTCTCTAATTTATCCCCAACTTGGGGATAAATTGTAAAGTATTGGCTATAAGTCGAGTAGAAATATTTCATATATGTCAGGTTAGTAACGGAAAAACCTTGTGTATTAGGTATTCCTTGCCTGAGGTCATAGCTGAGGCGTTTGAAAAAACCCTCGCCCCATCGACTTTCCGCTTTCTTCTCCTTGATGTCCTTCCCAAGACTCCAGTAATACCGTAGCATTGCTTCATTGATTTTTAATGCAGCCTTGATTTGGCTGCTGCGGTATCTCTGTATAAGTTGTCGAACCCACTCGACATATTCCTTATCCTCTAATATGTGATCAATCTCATTCATAATGTAATTCTCAAGACATTAAGGTTTGCCAAAGTTAGTAAAAAATCTTGGTTGCATCCGTTGTTGTCATTCTTTCTTCCGGTACTTGCCGTGGGCGATGTTGGTGAGCTGGCCGGAGGCGCACCAGCGGCGGATGATGCGGTCGGCGGTGCGGGGACTGATGGAGAGGGTGGTGGCGGTGTCGGAGTAGATCTTGCGGTCGAATTCGGCCGGAAGGGCTTCGAGGAACTGCTGATGCTGGAGGGTGGTGCGGTGCGCATTGGCAGCGGAGCTGCCGGATGAGGCGGCATTGCCCTGAGCGGCTGCTTTCGGGAGAGTTAGGAATATGTGGGCGTTGTGCTGGAGGATGACTTCGGCGATGGTCATCGCGCTCTGATAGTCGGTGTCGAGGCAGAGGAGCTCCGTGGAGAAGTCGCCGTCCTCCATTATCCTCAACGAGGATAGTATCATCGCGATGCGGAATGTGATGAGGCCCAGGCGGCGGACGGAGGCGACGAACTCGTCTCCGCAGCTGTCGCTGTAGGCGGACTGCCAGCTGTCGAACTTAGAGTTGAAGTCGGCGGCCTGGTCTTCTGTGAGGCGGAAGCGGATGTCCGGGCAGCCACTGAGGATGGTGTGGAAGTCGTTGAACTCCTTGCCGAGAGTCTGGAAGTATTCGTCGAGGGTGGTGTCGGAGCTGCGGCGGAAGACATCGTTCCAGACGAGACGGAGGTTGAGGACATAGAAGATGAAACGGCTGAAGAGTCCGTTCTCGGCATCGGTGATGAGGTTGAGGACCTGGCGGGGCGTGCCTGTGAGCAGGGTCGAGAGGCGCGGGTTGCGGATGTTGACATATTCACGGTCTTTGCGGCGGATGTAGGAGATGGTCTCGTGGTGGAAGGCTTTGCGGAAGCCGTCTGAGTAGTTGCCGTAGTCAGAGCCGAAGGTGTTGGCGAGGGTGTCGCCCTCGGTCTCGAACATCAGTCCCTGACCGTCGTTGTCGCCAAGAACCTGATAGACTGCGGTGGCGGAGGAGTTGGCCGGGATGAAGAGCATCCGCATCGGCGGTTCCTCGGGCTTCTCCATATTGACCTTCTTCTTGCCGGCGGCATTGTACTCGGCGAGGCGGTGCTTGTAGTCCATTGTCTCGGCTTCGTTGATCTCACGCAGCCGTTCGTGGATGGGTTCCACGATATGGCGGCAGAGGGAGAGGCGACCTTTGCCGGAGGAGGCTTTGGCCGTGACGAAGAGGAACAGGGTGGGATAGACCGCACGGTCGGCGTAGATGCCCCAGATGTGCGGAAGGCAGGCGGAGACGACGGCCATTGTGCCGAGGGTGAGGATGTCCGCATCCTCCGGAGAGTTGGAGAAGGCTGTGACTTTTTCCAGGAAACTCGGGAGGTTGCCGGCAAGCTGAGGCGAGAATGTCGGGAGCGGAAGGTCTTCGTCAATATCGCCAATGTTGCCAATATTGTCAATATTGCCATTTTGCGCAGCGGTGGCGGTATTCTGTGAATATGCGCAGTCTGCGGATTGTGCGTACTTTGCGTAATCTGCGTATTTTGCGCATTTGACGGAGGAGATGTCGATGCCGTGGTCTTTGGCTGCGTGGAAGAAGGTGCGGACGGTGATGCCCGAGCCGTGGGCGGAGAGGCAGCGGGAATATTGCTTGTCGGTTTCTTCCGGCTTGTAGTCAGGATTGAAGCGGCTGATTCTATGGTAGATGCCGCGGCCGCTTTCGCCGAGTGCTTCGGCAAGGGCGAAGCCGAGGTCGCGCCAGTTGGCATAGCCGGCGGTGATGTCGGTGGCGGCGGATTCGATTCTTTGGGTGACGGTCTCGATGTCATCATGCAGTGAGCCGGGATTGACGGAGGCCTTTTCTGTATGTGGCTCTGCCGTTGAGGTTTCTTTGGACGGCAGCCAGTCGGCAGGGTTGAATTTGTCTTTGGACATATTATCTGTAGTTTGGATTTATGTAGGCGTTGGGGTCATACGGGAGGAAGCAGGCTCTGGCGATGTCCTTGCCGGATTTGTCGGGCTGCGTGCCGTAGACATCTGTGATGTAGGATGCGACCGCCCGGAAGTAGTCGGAATGTGAGAGGGTGCCGCGCCGGGCTTCGATGATCCATTTCACTCCGTCTCCCGACGGGCTTCTGAATAGCAGGGCTGTCTCGAAGTAGCCGTCGTTCAGAAGCCTTACGGAGAGGGATTCGACGTTGGGGACGTGGTCGAAGTCGATGCAGAGAAGTCCGGATTCGCGGATGCAGCTGGAGTTGCTCCTTAGGGAGAATTCGCCGCTGAAGGTGGCGTAGTCGAAATGCGCGGCCTTGAATATCCTCGCTGAAGACTTGTCGGCGGTGGCGCGAAGGGTTTCGGTCTGCTGTAGGGCATAGTGTCCCGTGATGTAGCGGTAGGCATCAAGGACGGTTATGCTCTTGAGCGGGACGGTGTTGGAAATCGGAGCCCTGAAGAATGAGAACAGCGGACCTTTTGCGGACTGGATAACGGGAGCGGTGTTATACTGGCTCGGCTGTACGTCAAGGTGGAGGTACATTTCCTGGTTCAGGGTTGTGAGCAGTTCCTGGCCGGTCTGGCGGTAGTACAGGGCGGCGAAGTCCAGCGCATCCCCGTCAGGTATCGTCCCGGAGAGATCGTGGTGTCTGGCGCATTCATCGGAGAGCTTGACCGACGGGTCGGTCGGCTCGAACCAGATGTGCAGCGTCCGTTCTCCTCCGGCGTAGGGATTGCGGCAGAGTCCGCAGTCCCTTCCGGATACGGTGAGGACGATTTCATCGGGGTAGATTTTCCGGAGGATGTGGGCGTAGATGTCCACTCCCCAGAGGGTGTGCCTCAACAGGGTCTGTCTATTTAGAATCCTTTCCATAGCGCTCGTGCAGATGATACATTACGTAGTTGTCCTTCAGGAGGCGTTCGATGTCCCGGCGGAAGTAGTAGATCTTGCGGCCGATTCTTGTGAACGGCAGCGTTCCGTTGGAGCGGAGTGTCTGGAGGGTCCTCTGGCTGATGTGGAGCTTGAGCATCACGTCCTGCCCGTCGAGCAGGGTGTCGAGGAGGTCGTCTGGCTGATTGAGTGGTCGCTCCGCCGGTTCTTTACGGATGAACGGGCATCGGCGCAGAATATCCGGTAAAGGTTCGCTCTTGCCTGCGGCCGTGTCAGACATTGTCCCTCCGACGGTTTTGTGGTCGGTCGGGCTTTTCATTTGGACTGGTCTTTCTTGGCGAAGAGTTCGACGGCCTTGTCAACATCGATGATGATCTTGCGCCCGTTCTGGATGATGGCGTCGCGGAGGATGGTGTTCTTGTAGCGCTGGGCGGTGGCGTGGGAGCATCCGAAGAGGCTCTTTATGCCCTGGAGTCCATAGACGTAGCGTCGGGCTTCCGTTTCCTGGGGTTCCGGAGTCTGATTCTTGATGCCTGCGATGAGGCGTTTGAGGTCGGCAACTGTGAGAGCTGCGATTGGAGTGGAGTCTTCGTAATTCATCTCTTTGATTTTTAAGAAGTTTAACGTTGACTCAACCGGTTGTGTCTTATGTGCTAATGAAATATTTCAGAGGCAAAGGAAAGGATAATATGAATATATTCAAATAGCTGATATTTCGCTCTTTACAACATTTTCACATTTCCCCTTTACTTGCAAACTATTGATAACGAGATGCACTCAAATGCCAACGGCGTTTGACACTTTTTTCTGAAAGTGTCAAACGGGAAGTTCATTATTGTAGCCTTGATTACAATATGCGACAAATTGCCACTTCTGTATGCTGGGATGTGTCAAATGTAGCCAACAATGGAATTGACGGTCTCCCAGAGGAGGATGGTTTTCTTCAGGTTTATGTGATGGCCGCTCCCGGAGAATATGACCATCCCGTCATCTTTCCAGTTGTAGATGGTCTGGCGGCTGACTTTCAGGCACCTTGCGAATTCAGCTATGTTCATCTGCGGATGGAGGTCAGCGAGGTTTCTCAGGCGACTGACGGCGTCGTCGGAGATGCTGAGCTTTTTGGTGCCGATGTACAGAAGCATAGCGAAGTTCGTGTCGCTTGTGCCTTTGTCCTGAAGTTGCTGCAGAAATGACAGCATACGGGCCGTGTCCAGTCTTAATGAAAGGAGATAGCCTAAAGGGTCATCGTTGTTGTTTGGCATATGGTTAGTGTTTTTTAATGTGGATGTCATCTCTTCAGGTTCTCGTCGAAGAGGCTCATCGCGGCTGCCTTTGTCTTTTCGGCGATGTCGATGTAGGGGCGCATTGCCTTGTAGTCGGAGTGGCCGGTCCATTTCATTACGACCTGAGGAGGGATGCCGCTGGCGAGGGCGAAACAGATGAAGGTCCTGCGGCCGGCGTGGGTGCCGATGAGCGCCCATTTGGGGTAGGTCTCCTCAACTTTCTGGCCGGCGCGGAAGAACACTTTGGTAATCGGAGTGTTGAAGCCGCAGAGTTCGCAGAGGTCTTTGAGGTAGGCGTTCATCTTCTGGTTGGTTATTACCGGCAGGGCGAGGCCGTGAGGGTGTTCGTCGTCCTGATATTTGTCGAGAATGGCTTTGGCGAAACTGTTGAGGTCGATCGGGAGGCGGTCGTTGGTCTTCTGGGTGGTGACATAGAGGCAGTCTCCGACAATGTCGCTTCTTTTGACTTTGGCCATATCCGAATATCTGAGGCTGGTGAATGCGCAGAAGCAGAAGAGGTCGCGGGTCTTGGCGAGGGCTCCTGCTTCCTGGACGGTCTTCTCGTATTCCAGGCCGTTTATATTGGCGAGTTTGACCTTGGTCCCGTTGGCCGGAATCTGATAGTTGTAGAGTTTGAGAAGCTCGTCCTTTGTGAGGAAGATGACCGGCTTTTCGAGGATCTTGAATTTTGGGCGGTACTTGTTTATCTGCTCCTGCTTGCAGTAGTCCTTGCGGATGGCCCAGTTGAGGAACCATTTGAGGTTGTTGAACTGCTTCTGGACAGTCTTCTCCTCAAGGTTCTGCTTGACGCGGAGGAAGCGGACGAACTTGTTGATGCCTTCCTCGTCGAAGTCATCGTAACGGATGCGCTTGTTGAAGGCTTCGAGGTGATGACGGAAAGTCTTCCAGCACTGGAGGGTGGCGTAGGCCCACTGGTTGGCGATGCTTTCTTCCCTGACGAACTGGTCGAAGTCGTCGAAGAGTGTC
>CAVCDF010000159.1:0-59387 GCA_963600795.1 Anaerotignum sp.
GTACTTCTCCAGCAGTTTGCCGTTCATCTCGGCGTTCGTGAATATTCCTTCGCCCGCAAATCTCCTTGCCTGCAGATTCCTGGCTCTGAGCACTCTCCCGGCCACCACACTGCCCGGCTCGCCTTTGCGCCCGTTGACAAGCTTGCCGGTTTCGACCGGATGCAGCCACAGCTGGACGTCTATCCTGTCCATTACCGGTCCGGACAGTTTTGACAGATACGACATCCGCTGCCCCGGAGTGCATCTGCAACGGTCTCCTTCGCCGTAATAGCCGCAGGGGCAGGGATTGGAGGCCGCCACAAGCATAAATGACGCCGGATACTCGAGTTTCGCCCGGAGCCTTGAAATGGTCACCTTGCGGTCTTCCATAGGCCCACGCAGAGCCTCCAGCACAGACTTCGGCATCTGGCCCAGTTCATCCAGAAAGAGAATTCCGTTCTGCGCCAGCGTAACTTCGCCCGGGCGGATGTCGCCACCCGCACCTCCGCCTATTATCGCTGCCAGAGAAGCGCTGTAGTGCGGCGCACGGAACGGTCTTGTCCTGATCAGACCGGTCAGAGACCCTTTCAGTCCGGCGACAGAATAGATCTTGCTTGTGACTATGGCCTCTTCCGTCGTCATCGGAGGAAGGATTCCAGCCATAGCCTTGGCCAGAGAACTCTTCCCGCTGCCCGGCGGACCGAGTAGAAGAAGGTTGTGTGAACCGGCGGCGGCTATCTCCACTCCCCTCTTCGCACCTTCCTGGCCTATGATTTCAGCGAGGTCCATCACATCGGTTCCGGCAGGCCTGAGCCCCTGTGCAGAAGAAGCGGCCAGTTCCTTGTACAGAGGCGTGTCCCAGACAAGCAGGTCGCTGCAGTCTTCACGTTCCTCCAGGATTCTGAGCACATCCGTCAGCGATTCCACCGCGAAGACCGACAGCCCGCCGCATTCCGTCGCCTCAAGCGCCGAACGCAGAGGGAATATGCACCCGGTGCAGCCAAGCTTGACGGCAAGGTCGGCAAAAGGCAACGCCCCCTGCACTTCCCTGACGGAACCGTCCAGTCCCAATTCCCCCATTATCAGGTACTTATTCAGAGCCGGGAACTGCTTCTGCCGGGATGCGGCAAGTATTCCGACGGCTATCGGAAGGTCATAGCCGCTGCCGTTCTTGTGCATATCCGCAGGTGCGAGGTTTATCACTATCTTCTTTCCTGGAATCCTGAAGCCCAAAGACTGAAGAGCCGTGACAGTGCGCAGCAGGCTCTCCTTGACGGCCGCGTCGGCAAGGCCAACGAGGTGTATTCCTATCCCATGCGTGATGTCTATCTCCACTGTGACGGGAACGGCCTCGATTCCGATGCACTTGGCTCCGATGATGTTGACTAGCATATTGTGCGGTTTCTGATGTTCTCCGGCAAAATTGGGACAACGAAACGGAAAAAATGAAAAGAAACGTAAAAAGCGTAACAAGAAACAGAAAAACTTTTCTTTGCGGACGTTGCGCGGACCGTAATTTGAACTATATTTGTCCGCGTTACAAACACGACGTTACAAACACGATATTGCTATGTCAACTGGAAACACTATTACGATGTTCTGCGTCAATGACGGCAAGAACTACAGCATAGAGAAAGGACAGAGTCTCAGCGTCCTTGCCGACATATGCTGCAGGAAGGTCAGGGACGACAAGACCGGACAGGAACTTGACGTGCTGGCCGCGCTTGTGGACAACAAACTGAAAGACCTGAACTACACCCCGGTGAATCCGCACAAGGTCGAATTCATCGGCTTCTGCAACCTGGACGGAAGACGCACCTACGTGCGGTCTCTCTGCTTCGTGCTTCAGAACGCGGTGAGCGAACTGTTCCCGGACAAGGTTCTGGTCATCGACCATTCCCTTCCGAGCGGCCTGTACTGCGAAATCAAAGAGAATTCCAGGACTGAAGACGGAAGGCGCAAGGCACACTTCGTCACGGACGATGAACTTGACGCCATCAAGGTGAAGATGAAGGAAATCATCGCCGCCGACCTGCCGTTCACGAAAGAGAAGATGTTCTCCGAAGACGCCGAGAAGATATTCCTGGACAACGGGCAGCCTCTGAAGGCGGAACTCCAGAGAAGCCTCGAGACTTTCTCCTGCAGCGTGTACTACCTCGACGGCAGGGCCGACACTTTCCACGGACCGCTGATTCCTTCGACAGGGTACCTGAAAGTCTTCGACATCAGTCCGATAGGTGACGGATTCTGCCTCCAGCCACCGATGATCACGGACTTCAACAAGGTGATGCCGATGAAGCGGCAGGCAAAGGTGGCGTCAGTTCTCAAGGAATATTCAGACTGGTGCTCCATTGTCGGCATAGAAAGCATCGGAACGCTCAACAAGGCCATAAAGATGGGCCGTGCGATAGACATGATCAATCTTGCCGAGACAATGCACGAGCGCCACTACGCGCAGATAGCCGACAGGATCTACGAAAACCGCGGAACGAAGAGGATAGTGATGATTGCAGGCCCTTCGTCAAGCGGAAAGACGTCATCGTCGCTGAGGATTGCCCTGCAGTGCAAGGCGCTGGGCCTGAAACCGAAAGTCATCGAACTTGACAACTATTTCGTGGACCGGGAGAAAACGCCGAAGGACGAAGACGGGAACTATGATTTCGAGTCGCTGCACGCGATGGATCTCGACCTGCTGAACAGCCAGCTCAACGACCTGATCGCAGGCAAGGAGGTGGAGATTCCGAGATACGACTTCAAGAGCGGCAAAAGCGTCTTCGACGGCGACAGGCTCAAACTGGAAGCGAATGACATTCTGATAATGGAAGGCATACACGCACTCAATCCGGAACTGACAAGCGCCGTGGAGGACTCGAGAATCTACAGGGTATATGTCTCCGCCCTGACCTCCCTCAACGTCGATGAGAACAACAACATCTCCACGTCAGACAACCGTCTGCTGCGCAGGATGGTGCGCGACAACAGGGTGAGGTCGATCAAGCCTGAGGAGACGATAATGAGATGGAACAGCGTCAGGCGCGGAGAGATCAGGAACATATTCCCGTACCAGGAGAATGCGGACATACTGTTCAATTCAGCGCTGATCTTCGAACTTCCGATGCTGAAGTACTACGCTGTGCCGCTGCTGCTGAGAATCACGCCAAGTTCGCCGGCCTATGCGGAGGCCGTGCGCCTGCTCAAGTTCCTCGACTACATCATAGCGCTCAAGCCGTCCGAGATAGAGGCGATTCCGCCGACTTCCATCATGAGGGAATTCATCGGCGGCCAGACGCTGGTCCGTTAGAAAGACGGATTCATATTATCTCTATGTCCCTTGCCGGAAGCCATCCCTGGCGACCGTCGGCAAGGGATATGTTTTTCCAGCCTGACAGTTCGTCCAGAACCTTGACCTTGGTGCCTTCGTGGATGACGAAAAGATCCTTGCCGCCGTCACCGGAAGGCGAACTCTTGACCGAAGAGACAGGGACCATCACGATGGCGCTGTCTGCCTTGCGGTAATCCGACTTCTGCCAGAATGCGAAGTCCAGGGCAAGCAGCGAAAGAATCAGAAACGCGATGCCGCAGAAGAAGCCCGTACGCCTTCCGGCCGGTGCGGATGAAAGAAGGAACATCACGGCCATAGCCAGAGCTGCAGCGAAAAGCACGAGGAATGCCGCCGCCCACACATCGGACTTGACGCTGTAGCACACTTTCCTTGCAGCGCTTTTAAGGATGAATTCAGGGACAGGCTCGATCTTGTCCTGCACGAAACCTTTCGCGAAATCAAGGTTGAACCGCGCATCGGAATATGAAGGATCGACCTTGAGGGCTCTCTCGTAGTTCAGAATGGCCTTCGGAGTGTTGCCCTGCTTGAACCAGGCGTCGCCGAGGTTGCAGTACAGCGCGGCGGACTCGTGTCCAGTGGCCACGATGGACTCCCACGCCGAAGATGCATCGGAATATCTCGATTCCGAATATGCCTGTATGCCGGCCGTCCAAAGCGAATCGAGGTTCTGCGCGCCGAGACCGGAAGACAGGCCGACGGAGAGCAGCAGCGCAACGACAGTGGCCGCCTTGCGGAATGACCGGCCGCTTGTCTTCAGGCCGGAATCGATGGAGGATATCGCATTGACCGCCCCTTCATAGTGGGCGCTCATCGCATCGTGTCCTCCGTCCGGAGAATACCTGGCGAATTCGCAAGCGTCAAGCAAGCCGGTGAATTCCTTTACCTTTTCTTCGTCCACGCCACCGTCCTTCAGAGCAGCGGCGATGCTGTCCTTGCTGATTTCCGACATATCCATATTCAATTTGTCCGAAACGAAACCTATGAGAGCCTTGTGAAGTTCTTCATAGAAAGCGGTGTAGAGATTCTTTTCAAGATATTCCCCGGCCTGGTGCAGACGCTTCCTGGCCATCTTGGTGGCCTTTCTGTTCTTGGATCCGGCCACATCGGCCTTCATCGCCGCCGCTTTGCGCAGGGACAGGCAGACGACGGCCGCTAACGCGACAATCAGCGCCAGCAGAACATAGAACAATGCTGAGCCTATGAAGAACGAACCGCCCTTCGAAAGCCCCGGCTTCCTGGTGGAGATGTAGCGGATGTCATCGGCCAGGCTCTTCACATCCTTGCGTTCGACCCCAGTGCTTACCGCAGTCTCGGCTCCGGACTGTTCCGCGCTCTTGCCTTTGTCGACCTGTATGTGCAGGGCGTCGGTCCTGAGCGTCACATATTTGCCGCTCGTCACGTCGTAGTAGGAATATTCAATCGGATCGATCGTGAAGTCTCCGTGGCTTCTCGGGATGAAAGGGAATTCGAATGTCTTGCTTCCTGAAATGCCGCCGGTGCTCTTGTCGGTGTTTTCCGTGGTCTTGGTGTCATACACTTCAAAATCAGGAGGGAAATTCACCTTCGGCTCCTCTAGCAGCGCTATGTTTCCGCGGCCGGAAACCGTCACGGTCAGAGATGCGGCATCGTGGGTTCCGATGTGGTCGGACGACAGGCGCGCGGATATTCCGAAACTGCCCACGCCTCCGCCGAACGATGCCGGCTGTCCCGCAGGAAGAGGGTTGACCTTGACTCTGACTGGAGAAGTCGCCACCCTTTTGCGGATGGTTCTGACGTCATCCTGGAAAAAGCTGTCGAAGATGCTGTTGGATGTGCCCGTGTTCACTCTCACGTTGACAAGGCAGACAAGTTCCGCAGGATCGATGGTTATGGTTCCGGACTGCTGAGGTATGAGCACATAGGTCCTCAGAACGGCCGAATTGTAAATCTTGTCGTCAAAGCTTTCGCGCTTGAACTCTATGTTTGTCGGCGCATAGGTCTCCTGGCTCCAGAATCCGTTGAAAGACGGGAACTTGGCATTCTCGAAGCCAGCTATGTTCACTCTCTGGTAAAGTTTCAATGTCGCCGTGACAGGCTCGCCCACAACGACTTCGGACCTGCTCAGCGAAAGTTTCAGGAAAAGGTCGCCCGAGGCTATCTCACCCGTTGGCGAGACTTGTCCTCCGGACTTTGCGGATGAAGACCCGGAACTTTGCCGGGAAGACTGCGTGGAGGAGCCCGCTCCGTCGCTGACCACCTGCACCTGCGCCGGAGATGACGTTATCTTCTCGCCGTCGACCGTGGCCGTGGCCGCCGGTATGGAGAACGTACCCGTCGACTTTGGCATAAGAATGTAGGTGTAGGTCGTCTGATGGGAAGAAGATCTTTTGCCGTTGATGATCTGGATACTGGATGAAGTACCCTTCTGCGGTCCCCAGACAAGCTGGAAATCATCACCCTGCGACCATACGAAATCCTTCGGGCTCTTTTCGCCCTCGATGATGAACGTAACATTGAACTGCTCGTCCACGGCCACCACGTCCGGAGCCTCCACCCTGATGGAGTTCTGGCCGGCCAGTCTCGCGGCGGCAATGAGCAAGAATACGACAATGCCTGACAATCTTCTCATAAATGTTCCTGAATATTCCTTTACCAATTCTTATCTTTCTGACGTGACTTGAGCAGGGCCGCCTTTTCGCGGTTCACCTTGTCCTGAGTTTCCTTCTCGCGTGCCTGGATCGCTTTCAGCATCTGCTGGGCCTGCTGCGGAGAAATCTTCGCATCGCCCTGACCCTGGCCCTGCTGATTCTGATCCTGGTTCTGCCGGTTCTGATTCTGGGCCTGGTCCTTGTCCTGCTGATCCTGGTTCTGATTCTGATTCTGATCCTGATTCTGGTCCTTGTCCTGCTGATCCTGATTCTGATCCTGGTTTTGGTCCTGATTATGGTCATTGCCGCCACCGCCGCCCTGATTCTTGAGCATCAGTTTGGCATAAGCGTAATTCTCCTTGGCCTCAAGATCGTCAGGATTTCTCAGCAGAGACTGCCTGTAAGCCTCAACTGCCGCTCCCCAGTCCTTCTTCTGCACGGCCACATTGCCCTGATTGTAATAATAGTCGGCTCCATTGACCGATGCAGGAGCCTGCTCCTTGAGCCTGTCAAGCGACTTGCCGGCCTCGTCGAAAGAACCTTCCTTGTATAGAGCGTTGGCAAGATTGTAATTGGCGGCGAACGATGCCGTGTCCTTCTCCTGCGCCTTGCGGTACTCTATCTCGGCCTTCTTCCAGTTTTCCTTACGGAACTGCCGGTTTCCCGCACGCACCTCCCTGCGGTCCGTCTGAGCGTTCAGACCGGTGCAGAGCAGCGTGAACAGCAGAGTCACAACCGGATATTTGAATATAGCTCTCATTTTCCCCCTTCGAACAAATGTCTTTTCGAGCGCCTCTCCCCTATCAGCATCTCAAGGACAAACAGGGCCAGAGAGATGCCGAGGAAGTACATGAACTGCTCGTCATATTCCTCAAAAACGACGGAATCATATTCCTCGTCCTCCATCTTGCGGATGTCGTTGACGATCGGGGTCAGTCCGAACTCGTCGTTGCCCGCGTGGACGTAAGCGCCGCCTCCGGCCGAGGCTACTTCCTTGAGAGTTTCTTCGTCGAGCCTCGTGACGACGATGTTGCCGTCCTTGTCCTTGAGAAGCCCGCCGGGAGTCGGTATCGGCTGTCCTTCCGCCGAACCGACACCGATCGTGTACACCTTGACTCCCGCCTCAGCCGCGGCCTTTGCCGCAGCGACGGCATCATCCTCATGGTTTTCACCGTCCGTTATGACGATGATCGCGCGGCTGTGCTCGCTCTGCGCGCTGAAGCTCTTCACCGCCGTGCCGATCGCTTCACCGATCGCAGTGCCCTGCACCGGGATGGATTCTGTCGAGATCGAGTTGAGGAACATCTTGGCGCTCACATAATCCGACGTGATCGGAATCTGCACGAACGAAGTCCCGGCGAACACGATCAAGCCTATGCGGTCACCCTGAAGTTTCTCGGTAATCCTGGAGATGGCGAGTTTCGCCCTTTCCAGACGGTTCGGCGAATAGTCCTTGGCGAGCATCGAATTGGACACGTCGAGAACAATCATTATCTCGGCCCCTTTTGTCTTGTGCTCGCTCAGTTTCGCGCCGATCTGCGGCCTGGACAGTCCTACGACGAAGAAAAGGAAAGCCAGGGAGTAGATAACGGTCCTGACCCACAGTTTGGAGCGTGACCAGGAAGGCATCAGTCCGTTCACGAGAGTCTCGTCACCGAACTTGCGAATCCTGCGGCGCCTTTCCCACATCCACAGCGCAAGCCCGAGGAAAAAGAAAGGAATCAGCAGCAGAAGCAGCAGAAAATATGGTTTTGCGAATATGATCACGGCAGCCTCCTGATTAAAAGTTTGACAAGCGCCTCCAGCATAAGGCAGACCAGAGCGGCGAAAGCGTAACTGCCGAACAGTTCCTTATAGACAGGGAAACTGTCTATCGTCGTGCGCGCCTTCTCCATCTTGTTGATGTCCGAATATATTTCCGAAAGCTTGGCATTGTCGGTCGCTCTGAAATAGCGGCCGCCGGTCGTCGAAGCTATCGTGGAAAGCAGTTTCTCGTCTATTTCGACCTTGACGTTCTGCATCTGCACGCCCCACGGAGTCATCACCGGGTAAGGAGCCTCACCGTTCGCCCCTACGCCTATGGTGTAGACTCTTATTCCGTAAGTCTTAGCTATGTCGGCGGCGGTTTCCGGAGAGATCTCTCCGCAGTTGTTCACGCCGTCAGTCAGCAGAATCACCACCCTGCTCTTCGCATCCGAATCCTTGATTCTTGCCACGGCTGTCGCGAGGCCGTTGCCGATTGCGGTTCCGTCCTCAATCAGATCGGTGGATATCTCCTTCATGAGATTGATCAGCGTAGCCCTGTCGGTGGTGAGAGGACACTGAGTGTAGCTTTCGCCCGCAAAGACGACTATGCCCATCCTGTCGGAAGGCCTCTGCGCGATGAACTCGATCGCGATGTCCTTGGCGGCGCTGATCCTGTCCGGAGTGAAGTCCCGGGCAAGCATACTGGTGGAAACGTCCATCGCAAGCACGATGTCTATGCCTTCGGTGTCGATCTTCTCGACCTTGGATGAAGAGCGCGGGCGCGCCGTCGCCACAACGATCAGCGAAAGGGCGGTGACTCTCAAGACAAAAGGAATATGCCTGAGCACTCCCAGCACAGACCTTCCGCCGGATTTCCACGGAGTGACCGTGGAAGCGCGAAGATGCGGCCTGCGTCCTTTCAGTTCGATGTAAAGGTAATGCAGAACCAGCAGGGCCGGAATAAGGAGAAGCCACAGCAGCAGCGGATATTCAAAGTACATTATGCCTCACCTCCTTCTTTCTTTACACCGGCGGACTTGGCTTCAGCGGACTTGGCCTCGTCAGCCTTCCTTTTCGACTCTTCTTCAGCCAGCTGGGACTGGTAGGTGACGTTAACGAAACGCACCGCCGCCGGCAGGGCCGCGGCGTTTTCGTCATCAGTAGCGAAGGCCTTGGCGAACTTTACGAAATCGGCGGTCTCGAACAGCGTCTTGACCTCTTCGTACAGGTCGGCCGGGACATCGCTGTGCCTCAGATCTTTGAATATCTCCGCAGTGGTCATCTCCATCGCATCGATACCGAAGCGGGCCGCGATGTACTCCCTCAAGGTGTCGGTGATTCCGGAATAATAGACCTTCTGTTTCTCCGGAACCCAGAACTTGCTCCCGCGGAAATGCTCAAGTTTGCGCAAGGCGGCAATATGAGGCGGATCCTTGTGCGCGGCACCGCCTTCCGCTCTGCGGCGTTTCGCGGCGACAAGCGCCCAGACAATTATGGCGAGGGCCGCGGCAAGCCATATTCCAGCAACGTAAGGCAGCAGTTCGGCCAAAGTAACCGGATAGCGGATCTGTCCCTTGATGTCGTGAATCTTGTAAGTCGTGGTGTCGACCGGCATAGTCCTCACCTCCAGCACCTGCGGATTGAACACGAGCGTGTCCATCCTTCCGCCGCCGGCCTCCTTGACAAGAGCCAGCGGAATGAGTTCGTGCCTGCCCTCCTCGAATGAAGTTATGACCATCGAGATGTCGATGTCATAGGACTTCGGTTCATTGCGCCTGCCGTGGACCTTGACCGTGTCCGCCACGAAAGGGCGGACGATCTCTACGCTGTCCATAAAGCCCTTCGAGAAATCAGGCAAGGCGAACACCGTGCCTTCCGCGACATCCTTGAGATGGAATCCGTAGCGGAACTGGTCGCCTATCAGCACAGAATCCCGCTTCTGCAGCGGTTCGAGGAACGATCCGTCCAATTTGACGACCTTCCCGTCCGATCCTGAACCCGGAGCCTGGCCGAAGGATTCCGGCGAAAGGAAGAGCGCGGCCAGCAAAGCAAGCGACGACAAAACATTCTTCATTCTTATCATCCTCATCTTTTCCCGAAAAATGCCATCAGACCCTTGACATAATTTTCATTCGTGGCGATGTCCACCGAGTCTATCTGATAGCGGTTGAACAACTTTCTCTCGCCTTCCGCAACTTTGGCGAACCAGCGGGAATATTCCTCCCGGACTTTTCTTGACGATGTGTTGACCCAGGCCGTCTCGCCTGTTTCGGAGTCCTTGACATTCACAAGCCCTACGGACGGGAGAGTCAGTTCTCTCGGATCGTGGACCTTTATGACGGAGATGTCGTGGCGGTTGCGCGCGACCTTGAGGGCGTCTTCGTAGCGCGGGGAGCCGTCAGGGTTGACATCCAGCATATCGGAAAGCACGAACGCCGTACATTTCTTCTTTATCGCATTTGTGAGATACCTCAAAGCCTGTCCGACATCGGTACCGTCCGATTCCGGTTTCAGTTCGATTATCTCGCGGATTATGTGCAGAAGATGGCTGCGGCCCTTCTTGGGCGGGATGAATTTCTCCACTCTGTCGCTGAAGAACAGGGCTCCGACCTTGTCGTTGTTGATGGTGGCCGAGAAACTGAGCACTGCGGCTATCTCGGCGATGAGGTCACGCTTCGTCATTTCCGAAGTTCCGAAAAGGCCGGAGCGGCTGATGTCTATCAGCAGAACGACCGTCATCTCCCTCTCCTCCTCAAAGACCTTGACGTAAGGTGCGCGCAGACGAGCGGTGACATTCCAGTCCATCGAACGGACATCGTCGCCGTACTGGTACTCCCTCACCTCGCTGAACGCCATTCCACGGCCTTTGAAAGCGCTGTGGTACTCGCCCGCGAAAATCTGATGGGACAGAGCCCGAGTGCGGATCTCTATCTTGCGGACCTTGCGCAGAAGCTCGTTGGCGGAAGATGCTGATGAACCTGAAGACATATTCATTCAACCGTTACGGAACCTGGACGGCGTTGATCACCTCGGCGATGATCTGCTCCGGAGTGACATTCTCCGCCTCCGCCTCATAGGTGAGCCCCACCCTGTGGCGAAGAACCTCGTTGCAGACGGCCCTTACATCCTCAGGAATCACATAACCTCTTCTCTTTATGAAGGCATAGGCTTTGGAAGCCATAGCGAGGGAAATGCTGGCACGCGGCGAACATCCGTAGGAAATGAGCTCCTTCAGCTTGCCGAGACCGTAGTCTTTCGGATTGCGCGTGGCGTCGACGATGTCCACGATGTAGCGTTCGATCTTCTCGTCCATATACACGTCACGGACGACGGCCCTTGCACGGACGATGTCCTCGGGCTTTATCACCGGACTCGCCTTCGGGAACTCGCCCGAATTGTTCATCCTTATGATCTGCTTTTCCTCATCCTTCTTAGGATAGGTGACTATGACTTTAAGCATGAACCTGTCCACCTGGGCCTCAGGAAGCGGATAGGTGCCCTCCTGCTCGATCGGGTTCTGGGTGGCCATCACAAGGAAAGGCTCCGGAAGTTTGAAAGTCCGGTCACCGATGGTCACCTGACGCTCCTGCATCGCTTCAAGAAGAGCGGACTGAACCTTGGCCGGGCTGCGGTTGATTTCATCCGCGAGAATGAAGTTGGCGAAGACAGGACCCTTGTGCACCTCGAACTTCTCATCCTTCTGTGAATATATCATCGTGCCCAGAAGGTCGGCAGGGAGCAGGTCCGGAGTGAACTGGATTCGGCTGAACTTTGCGTCGATCGCCTGCGAAAGAGTGCTTATGGCCAGAGTTTTGGCAAGTCCCGGGACACCTTCGAGAAGGATGTGGCCGTTGGCGAGAAGACCGATCAGCAGGTTCTCGACAAGATGCTTCTGCCCGACGATGACTTTTCCCATTTCAAGGGACAGCATGTCCACGAAGGCGCTTTCCTTCTGGATTCTGTCATTGAGTTCCTTGATGTTTACACTTTCCATACTATTTTACTATTTTTGCGTTTCTAATGCTTTTATTGTCACAAACATAAAAAAATGCGCTACAGAATCATACTTTCCTACGACGGTTCTTCCTTCTGCGGCTGGCAGATACAGAACGATGCGGCCACCGTTCAGGAGTGTCTTCAGAATGCTCTTTCGACTCTCTTGAAGGAGGACATCGCCGTCACGGGGGCAGGCAGGACAGATTCAAAAGTCAATGCCGTGAACTATACGGCCCATTTTGACGCCTCTGCCGAAGACCTGGACGCAAGCGCACTCGGCTACAAAATAAATGCCATCCTACCGCCCGGAATCAAGGTTCACGGCATAGAACCCGCCGCCCCGGAATTCCACGCCAGATTCGACGCGGTGATGCGCGAATACAAATATTTCCTGCACCGCCGCAAGGATCCCTTCATCCGTGAATATTCCTACCTCCATACCTTTCCTCTCGACGTGGAAAGGATGAACCGAGCGGCCCTTCACCTTCTCGGCAGGCACGACTTCAGCTGCTTCGAGAAGGTCGGAAGCAGCAACAAGACTTCGGTCTGCACGGTAAGTCTGGCGCGCTGGGAGACATATTCGCCGGACCACGTCAGGATGATGGGCTACCCTTGCGAAGAAGGCGACTATCTTGTCTTCACGATCCGGGCCGACAGGTTTCTCAGGAATATGGTCCGCGCGGTCGTCGGCTCCCTGCTCGAGGTGGGCCGCGGCAAGCGCGACGAGTCCTGGGTCGCCGGCCTTGTCAACGGAGGTTCCCGCTCCAGCGCCGGGGAATCGGTCCCGGGCCACGCGCTCTTCCTGACAAAAGTGGAATATCCGGAAGTGAGGCTTAATCCAAATCCAAAATTACCGGAATCCGAATACTGAAATAACAAAAAAAATGCGTAATTTTGCAGATTGTTGGCGTGGATTGTGCAGTCACCCGCGCCCGGTAAACAGGTAAACAAAAAAAGCACACGATAATTATGTTGTTTCAAATTCTGCAGGCCATTGGCCTGGATACCGCAGCAGCGGCCGACACGGTTACAGAAGCGGCCGGAATCGCTCAGAACGCCCCGGCGGCAGATACAGTTCCACAGCAGGTCGAGCAGTCATTCTCGATGATCGAGATGGCGGCCAAGGGCGGCTGGCTGATGATTGTCCTCGCCGTCCTTTCAGTGATAGCCATCTACATCTTCGGAAAGAAATGGTGGATGATCCGCAAGGCCGGCCAGGTCGACAGGAACTTCATGCGCGACATCCGCGACTATATTCACGAAGGGAAGGTGAAATCGGCGGTTTCCCTCTGCCAGAAGTACGACTCCCCTGTCGCCCGCCTGGTCGAGAAGGGAATCGAGCGAATCGGACGTCCGCTCGCAGACATCCAGACATCGGTCGAGAATATGGGAAATGTCGAGATCGCAAGGCTTGAGAAAGGACTTCCGATGCTCGCCACCATCGCAGGCGGTGCGCCTATGATCGGTTTCCTCGGAACGGTGCTCGGTATGGTGCAGGCCTTCTTCAACATGGCCAACGCCGGCAACAACATCGACATCACCCTGCTGTCAAGCGGCATCTACACCGCGATGATCACAACGGTCGGCGGTCTTATCGTCGGCATCCTCGCCTATTTCGGCTACAACTACCTTGTGTCGCAGATTTCCAACCTGATGTTCATGATGGAGAACGCAACCATAGACTTCATGGATCTTCTGCACGAACCTGCAGACAACGGAGAGGAGAGATAGCCGATGGCATTCAAGAGATCCACAAAGGTTCTTTCGGAAACGGCGATGTCTTCGATGACCGACCTGGTGTTCCTGCTGCTGATCTTTTTCCTGATCACCTCGACACTGGTCAATCCGAACGCGCTGAAGCTCCTGCTCCCGAAGAGCACGGGGCAGGTTTCCGCAAAGCCGACGGTCACCGTCTCGGTCAAGGACTGGGGCGACGGCCTTTACACCTATCACCTCAACGGTGACGAGACTCCGGTGCAGTACTCTGACCTCGAAGACGGTCTGGTAGGTCTTCTCCAGAACGAGGAGGACCCGACATTCTCGATCTATTCCGACGAGAGCGTGCCGATCAAGGAGGTTGTTTCGCTGATGAACATAGCGAAGCGCAACCACTACAAAGTCATACTTGCAACGCAGCCCGAGTGATGAAGCAATACCTTCGTGAAAGACAAAAGGAGGGACAGGTCTCGACGTGGACAGGAATCATACTGACAGTTTCCGTCCACTTGGCAGGCTTGGGCCTTTGCGGCTTCACGGGTATGAAATATCTTTATCCGCCGCCTGAAGAGCAGACGTTCCTCATCGATTTCTCGGAGGATGAGCCTGTGGAGATCAGGAGGCAGAAAAACGGCAGGCAGCCGCAGGCCGAGGAGATCGACCTGACAAAGCCTGTCACCCTTGTGCAGAAGAGCGAATCTCCGCACAAGTCGGACAGACCTAACAAGACGGCGGAGGCGAAGCCGGATGATTTCGGCGACGTTGAAACTCCTGTGCCGCAGAAAGAGGAGATCAATAAGAACGCCCTGTTCCCGGGGATGAGCAAGAAAGATTCCTCTCTCGCTCCTCACGGAGCCTCGGAGTCCAGGAACGAATTCAAGGCCGGACACGCCAAGGGAAACACCTCGGTCGGCAGGACCGACAGCGAGCCGAACGCACGGCTGAAAGGAAGGAACACCCTCGGTGCGATTCCGAGGCCGGTATATTCAGAACAGGATGAAGGCACCGTCGTGGTCGACATCTGGGTGGACAACTACGGGGTCGTGAAGAAGGCAGTTCCGGGAGCGCAGGGAACGACTGTGAACAACTCGAAGCTTTGGGCCGCCGCGAGGGCGGCCGCGCTGAAGACACATTTCAACCAGAGCGCCGACGCTCCGGCCCTCCAGCAGGGAACGATCACCTACAAATTCAGGCTGGTCGGAGGCAAATAGACATATATTAAGTATTAAGGACTGGCAACAGCTAGAGACAACAACTTTTTTTTAAAATTTTTATATTCAAACATTCATTTATTTGGCGTGAGCCACATTGATTATGGAAGAAAATTTCAACGGTGGTCAGGGAAACCACGAAGAGCGTAGGGATTACGCTAAGAACGAACAAAGGACAGGCTATTCAGCCGAAGGCAGGAAATTGAGACCGAGAAGGAAAGTCGCTCCTGCAGCATCAGCCTCTCAGGATGGAGAGTACAAATCCTACGACAATCACAGAAGCTACTCCGGCGAAGGCCACGGCCAGCGCGGGGGGTACCAGAGCAGAAATAACGGGCACGGAGGATATTCCTCCGACCACAGAAGCTACGGCGAAAGCCGCGGAAACTACGGACAGCGCAGAAGCTACGGCGACAGCGAAGGAGGAGAGAGGAAGCCGTCATACGGACAGAGCCGCCCTTCCTACGGTGAGGGACGTCCGTCCTACGGACAGCGCAGAAACTTCAGCGGCAATTCCGAGAACGGCGAAAGAAGGTCATCATACGGACAGAGCCGCCCTTCATTCGGCGAGGGACGTCCGTCCTACGGACAGCGCAGGAACTTCAGCGGCAATTCCGAGAACGGTGAAAGAAGGCCGTCTTACGGACAGAGCCGCCCTTCATTCGGTGAGGGACGCCCGTCCTACGGGCAGCATAGAAGTTTCGGCAACGGCTCTGAAGGAGAAGGAAGGAAAACATATTCAAGGAAACCTGCCGCAGGACATGGATTCGGTCAGAAGCAGGGCGGTTTCTCCGCAGGAAAGGGTGACGCCCATTCCGGAGCGAAGAAATTCGGACACAGGAACGAGAACCATTTCACCGAGACTGACGAGGCCGGAATCAACCAGATGCTTTCAAGGAAGCCGCAGATCGACGGAGCGATGTCGGACAACGACACCGTAACGACACCGATCAAGGAGGAGATCCGCCTCAACAAGTTCATCGCCAACTCAGGAGTATGCTCCCGCCGCGAGGCCGACACGTTCATCCAGGCGGGCGTAGTCACGGTAAACGGCCAGGTCGTCACCGAACTCGGCACGAAGATCAATGTCCTGAACGACGATGTCCGCTTCAACGGTGAAAGGCTCAAGGGAGAAGAAAAGGTCTACATCGTGATGAACAAGCCGAAGGGCTTCGTGACCAGCGCCAGCGACCCTCACGCCGACAAGACAGTGATGGAACTGCTCAAGAGCTGCAAGTACCGCGTGTTCCCTGTCGGCAGACTGGACAAGAACACCACCGGAGTGCTGATGTTCACCAACGACGGCGAGACCGCAGAACAGCTCACCCATCCTTCCTACAACAAGAAGAAGATCTACCAGGTCATCCTGGACAAGGATCTTGAGGAAGCCGACAAAGAGAAGATCCTCACGGAAGGGCTCGACCTCACAGACGGCAACATCAAGGCGGACGAACTTGAATACATAGACGCTGAAGACCACAGGAGGCTCGGAATCGAAATCCATTCCGGCAAGAACCGCATCGTCAGGAGAATCTTCGAATCTCTCGGCTACGAGGTCAAGGCTCTCGACAGGGTCTATTTCGCCGGCCTGACCAAGAAGGGCCTCAAGAAGGGCGAATGGAGATACCTCAGCGAGGGCGAGGTCAACGTCCTCAAGATGGGGGCCTATGTCTAGCCAGTCAGCACAAACCGAACACAGAGCTGGATTTGTCAACATCATCGGCAACCCGAATGTAGGCAAATCCACTCTTATGAATGCTTTGGTCGGAGAGAAGCTCTCCATCGTCACAGCCAAGGCACAGACCACCAGGCACCGGATAATGGGCATCGTCAACACAGACGAGTACCAGATTGTCTATTCGGACACTCCCGGGATGCTCAAGCCGAACTACCGCCTTCAGGAGGATATGATGAAGTTCGTGGATGCCGCCATCGGCGACGCGGACATCATCCTCTACGTGACCGACGTGGTGGAGAAGAGCGACAAGAACAGCGAATATGTCCAGAAACTGCAGGAACTGGAATGCCCGGTCGTGGTCGTGATCAACAAGATCGACGTCAGTGACCAGCAGAAGGTCACCGGACTGATCGCCTACTGGCAGGAGAAGCTGCCGCAGGCTCTCGTCATCCCTGTGTCGGCGAAGGAGAAATTCAACCTTGAAAGCGTGCTGAACGCAATCGTGAGCAAGCTTCCGGTCTCTCCTCCGTGGTTCGACAAGGACCAGTTCACAGACAGGAACCTGCGCTTCTTCGCTTCTGAAATCATACGCGAGAAGATTCTGGAAAACTACAGCCAGGAAGTTCCGTACAGCTGCGAAGTGGCGGTCGAGGCGTTCAAGGAAGGCCGCGAAAGGTACGAGATCAGCGCTGTCATCTACGTGATGCGCGACTCCCAGAAGGGAATCATTATCGGTAAGGGAGGAGCCGCGCTGAAGAAGACCGGCACGGAAGCCAGGCTGGAGATGGAGGACTTCTTCCAGAAGAAGGTCTTCCTCCAGCTGTTCGTGAAGGTCGATCCGAACTGGAGGGAGAACCGCGGAGAACTCCGCAAATTCGGTTACGAGGAATAAAGAAACAACAGACAGAGACAACATAGAAGGTAAAGAGAAATGGCAAAGGACGAGTGGGACGACATACAGACTCCGGAAGAAGGCGGCGAGAACGATGAACTGAATGAGGAACCGATCGATGAGACGATGGCCGCCTCTTCAGGTAAATACGACAAGCTGCTGAGTTCCGACAGCAGGAAGTACAAGCTTTCGGGAATGTTCAAGGACTGGTTCCTGGACTACTCATCCTACGTCATTCTCCAGAGAGCCGTCCCGCACATCGTGGACGGTCTCAAGCCCGTGCAGAGGCGGGTGCTCCACGCGATGTTCAAGATGGACGACGGGAGCTACACCAAGGTGGCCAACATCGTCGGCCAGGCGATGCAGTACCACCCGCACGGCGACCAGTCAATCCTAGGAGCGCTCGTGCAGCTCGGCCAGAAGGGCTTTCTGATAGACTGCCAGGGAAACTGGGGCAACATCCTGACCGGTGACCCTAATGCCGCGCCGAGGTACATCGAAGCCCGTCTGAGCAAGTTCGCCAAAGAAGTGATCTTCGACCCGAAGATCACCAACTGGATGACGTCCTATGACGGACGCAATCAGGAACCGACGGAACTCCCTGTCCGCTTCCCTCTGCTTCTGGCCCAGGGAACGGAAGGTATCGCGGTCGGAATGGCTTCCAAGATTCTTCCGCACAACTTCAACGAATTGCTGGACGCCTCAATCAGCATACTGCAGGGCGAGGATTTCACTATCTACCCTGACTTCCCTACCGGCGGCAGCGCTGACTGCAGCAATTACAAGGACGGGGCGAGAGGCGGCAGCGTGAAAGTCCGCGCCAAGATCGAGAAGATAGACAAGAACACCGTGGCCATCACGGAAATCCCTTACGGAAAGACCTCACATATCCTCATCGATTCAATCCTGAAAGCCAAGGACAAAGGCAAGATCAAAATCAAGAAGATCGAGGATATGACCACGGAGAAAGTCGAGATTCTGATCCACCTGCCGAACGATGTGTCACCGGACAAGACGATCGACGCACTCTACGCTTTCACGGACTGCGAATGCAACATCGCCCCGAACGCCTGCGTCATCGTGGACAACAAGCCTCAGTTCCTGTCCGTCAAGGACATCCTCATCTACGACACGAACCACACGAGAGACCTGCTGAAATGGCAGCTTGAGATCAAGCTGGGCGAACTTGAAGACCAGTGGCACTACACATCCCTTGAAAGGATCTTCTTCGAGAACAAGGTCTACAAGATTCTGGAGCAGAACCAGTCAAGCTGGGAAAAGCAGCTGGACGACGTGCTGGCCGAGATGAAAACCTACCAGGATCTCCTCCGCAGGGAGATCGTGATGGCGGACATCGAGAAGCTTGTCGAGAAGCCTGTCCGGAAGATTTCCAAGTTCGACACCAAGGCCATCGACGAGAAGATTGTCGCGATCGAGGCCGAGATGAACACCGTCCGGGACAACATCGACAACATCACAAGGTACACGATCGACTGGTTCAGGAGCATCAAGGACAAATACGGCAAGCCGTTCACCCGCCAGACGGAAATCTCCGCTTTCGAAAGCATCGCCGTCACCAAGGTGGTCAGCAACAATGCCAAACTGTACGCGAACTACGCGGAAGGATTCGTTGGCATCAACCTGAAGAAGGACGACAACGGAGTCTACGTCAGCGACTGTTCCGACCTGTCCGAAGTGATAGTGTTCAGCAAGGACGGGAAATACAGGATCACGAAAGTCACGGACAAGGCCTTCTTTTGGAAGGACCTTCTCTACGTCGGAGTGTTCAACCGCGGCGACAGCAGGACCATCTACAATGTCATCTACCGCGAAGGCAAAAGCGACGTGTCCTACGCGAAGAGATTCTCGATCACCAGCGTGACAAGGGACAAGGACTACGACATCACCACCGGTGCCGAAGGTTCCAAGATACTCTGGTTCACGGTGAACCACAACGGCGAGGCGGAGTCTGTACGAATATGCCTCCGTCCGCGCCCGAAACTGAAGAAGACCCAGTTCGAATATGATTTTTCCGCTCTTGCGATCAAAGGCAAGGCCTCAAGGGGCAACCTGGTCTCCAAGAACCCGATCGCAAGAATCCAGCTGAAGTCGAAGGGAGTTTCCACGATAGGCGGAAAGGACATCTGGTACGATGCCGACATCCAGAAGCTCAACGATGAACAGCGCGGACAGTTCCTCGGAGAATTCGGCCCGGAGGACAAGGTCCTCGCTGTGTTCAAGGACGGAACCTTCTACACCACATCGTTCGACGTCTCCAACCGCTACCAGGGAGAGGTTATCCGAATCGAGAAGTTCGATCCTAACAAGACCTACACGGCGCTCTACTATGACGGAACAGCCAAAGCGTTCTATGTCAAGAGATTCAGCTTCACGACAAGCGACAACACCGCCCTATCCTTCATCGCCCAGGGCCCGAAATCCTATCTGGTTGACCTTTCGGATGACAGACATCCGCAAATCCAGGTCATCTTCGGCGGGAAGTACGAACACCGCGACCCTGAGAACATCGACGCGGAAGAATACATAGCGAAAAAAGGCTATTCGGCGAAGGGCAAGAAATGCCATCAGTACGACCTCAAGGAAGTCAGGTTCGTCGAACCTCTGGAAAAGCCTGAGGATGATGAGAATGAGGAGCCATTAGACATAATGGAACCTTTCGGCCAGGACCCTGAAAGCGGAGATTCCGGTCCGGAATCCGCAATCATACCGGACGGCGGAGATTTCCCTGAAGACGGGGACATCGAGGAGCCTACACTGTTCTGACAGTGAACAGGAAATGAAGGACATCGCTCTCATAGGCTTCATGGGCTGCGGAAAGAGCAGCGTCGGGAAATGCCTTTCCGGACTCCTTCCGCAATGGCGGCTGACAGACCTTGACTCCTTAATAGAAGCGCGCCGGGGAATGAGCATCCCCGCGATATTCAATGAATATGGCGAAGAAGCCTTCCGCAGGATGGAACTCGAAGCCCTCGAAGACATATTCAGTGACACGGACCGCCCCCGCACCATCCTTTCCCTCGGAGGAGGAACCGTGACGACTGCGGCCTGCAGCCGCCTTGTCAGGGAAAACGCGGAATGTTTCTACCTCCGGGCTACCACGGACACTCTGCTCGCGAACCTTGAAGGCGATTCCGAAGGCCGTCCGATGCTTGCCAGGCCGGGAAATCCGGCGTACGGACAGGCAGAAACCCAGGAAGGAATATTCAAAGAAAGGGAATCGCTCCGAGAAAGGATCGAAAGCCTGATGTCCCGCCGCTCAGAGCAGTACGAATCCGCCGCCCACCACATCATCGACACAGACGGCCTGACATTCGAGCAGACTGCAGGGAAGATACTCAACATTCTGACACAGAATATTCAATTATGAGACTTCCCGGTCCGATGTAAGTCTGGCTCAAGATCCGGGAAGAATCAACCGGTCAGTCATTCCTGCAGCCCGTTCACCCAGGCGGCCATGGCCGAAAGGACAGCGGGAGAGAAGGTTTCCTCTATGGTTTTGTATTCGGAGACTTCGCCGGTCGTGCAGTGCTGAAAGAGGTGGTTGAGTCCCTCCTCGGCCCGAATGACCGTCTTCGGGTTCACCGGGAGTTTCTCCTTCAGGGCTTTCAAATTGCTTTCGCAGTCGACCTGCGAGTCCAGAGTGCCGTTCAGCCCCATTACAGGGCAGGTGACCTGCGGCAGAATCTTCGAAATGTCCAGACCTACGAAATACTTCATATACGGTGTCTGGAACTGCTGGAGAGCAAGACGGTAATTCTGCTTCAGAGCATCGGAGACGGC
This sequence comes from Anaerotignum sp., assembly GCA_963600795.1. Classification (GTDB taxonomy): domain Bacteria; phylum Bacteroidota; class Bacteroidia; order Bacteroidales; family UBA932; genus Cryptobacteroides. Next base: position 20,990 of record CAVCDF010000159.1, read on the forward strand.
ATATCCGTCCGGAGACGGAAGCGGAGTAGAGGCCGTCAGCGCTGAGAAAGTGTCGGAAAGCAGCCTGCAATATTCATCGACCTCAGCCGTGTCGCACCCGGCCTGAAGCAGAGCGCGCCTGTTCTGCGCGACCAGCGTCCCGCCCATCGGGGTGATTCCCCCCGCGAGGCTGATGACGAAATCCACCTTCTTCCCGGAAGCGAGCATCAGCGCTATGCTGCCGCCTTCGCTGTGGCCGAGCGCCCCGACCCTGCCGAACCTCTTCCGGAGCAGCTCGACACCAGCCAGAGCGTCGTTTTTCAGGTCCTCGGTGGTGCAGAAAACCACGTCACCGTTCGATTCGCCGAAGCCGCGGTCGTCGTACCTCAGCGTCGCGATTCCCGCTCTCGCGAACGCATCCGCGATGACGGCGAAAGGCTTGTGGCTGAATATCTCCTCGTCGCGGTTCTGCAAGCCGCTTCCGGTGACCATCACCAGCGCAGGAGTGGTCTCGCCGCAGTTCTCAGGCAGGGTCAGAGTCCCTTTCAGGACAGCGTCGCCGTTGCTGAAGGTCACTTCCTCGGTGGTGTAGGGGAACGGTCCTGCAGGGGTCTGCGGGCGATTGATGACCGGTTTCCCGGGAGCAAGCGTCAGCGGGAAACTCATTCCGTGCTGAGTGAAAGTGCCTGCGATCATCTTCTCGAGCCAGAGGCCTTTGAAGGAAGCGTTGATTTTTGGAATATCCAGGATCACCGTGCCGGTGCCGTCCTTGGTGACCTTTACCGGGATGCCTTTCGCTCCCTGGTCCGGGACATCAAGCGTCGAGGATTGCTCGCCGATGTTGAACACGAGCGCAAGTTCAGTTCCGGAGACCTTCAGTTTCCCTGTCCACGGTCCTGTCTGCGCGGCGAGGCCGGCCTCTCCGAAGCAGACTGCCGCAAGGCCCAAAGCCGCTGAAATCAAGAATTTTCCGAACATATTGTCTTCAGTTTTACCCTTTTGAACAGCCTTGTTTCTTTCACATATGGCCATCAATTCAAGATAGGGACAAGATACGTCTATTGTCTGAATTATGCAAAACTTAAGGTCCGGCTTCAGGCCGACAATCTACTGTAAAGTTTTCCGGATATTGTTTACTGTTACGGTTTGCAAGAAAGTTCAAATATGATTATATTTGCGAAAATGAGATAATATCTCTTATAAAAAACACTTATACAAAACACTTTATAACTGATGACATCATGAAAAAAATTGCAATCATTCTGATTTCAGCCACAATGCTTACCTGTGGCATCACCGGAGCTCTGAAAGCTATCGCTTCTGACCACGACCTCCTGAATGAAAACCTCAAAGCCCTCATTGACGACCGGGAGCCAAATTGGAAGGTTGAGTGCTACAAAACCATCACATCAACTGGTGACTTAAGAGACAAGGTGACTTTTTGTGCAGATTGCAGAACTATCTTTGGCGCAAAAGCACTTGAATTCAGCGAAAAAGGGAAATGCATTCCAACAACGGTTCCTGATATTCTATGAAACCTTTCAGAGAAGAATTACTTATTGTTATGATGCTTGGCACAGTAATGATGATGCTGAGCGAATGCAGACTAAATCCAAGTATTAAAGAAACTTCAGCATTCTCCAATGTCGAGTATGTCAAGGAGTTTCCTATCGAAATAGAGGCCAAATGTTCGAAAGAGATTGATCTTGGAAGAGATAATATATGTGCGTTCACTGTCTGTGACTCCCTGATGCTATGCTCAACACGTGAATCTCAGAAATACATCAAGGTGCTGTCCTGGCCGGGAATGAGGCCATTAAAAGAGTTCATAAATAAAGGGAACGGGCCTTACGAATTGACCAGTAATCTTTTGTTTTTCGAGGAGAATGTCGAAAAAAATGGAGATGACATTTTATTATATTATTACGATGAAAAAAACTCCATTTTTAAAATTAATATCAGCAAAAGTTTGAAGCAAGGCTCGCTAGTAGGAAATGAATCTGTAAATTGTGTCGGCAATAATGTATACTGCTTCACAGGATCGGAAGATGATGGCATTATTGTAAGCCGCATCGAGAATAGCCAGAAAAAGATTAACAGGTATTTGTACAAAAATAACGAAGTTTTCGAAAATGAGATCCTCAACAGCCTTAATGAAATCCATATAGCAGCATCTAACATCGATTATAACATTCTCGGACGGCACACTATCTACCATAAACAGGACAAGAAAATTGTAGAAGCATTCTGCGTTCTGAATCTAATCAATATATACAGTTTAGACGGCAAATTTCAAAAAAGCATATGTGTCGGGCATAAATTGGACAATCTTAAGAACATTGAGTCTATGCCATACGGAAACCGACCTTCTTCCAGTTACTCTTTTTTGAAAGGATACGGCAACCATTTCGCCGCAATGTACAGATTCAGAACAAGCAAAGAACTTCTTGAAGGTAAGCGGACACCTAGTGAAATCCGCATTTTCGACTGGAACGGGGACCCATTGTGCAGGATTAAACTGGACAAGGAAATCTCTTCTTTTCATATTGACCATGAGCGAGGAGAGGTGGTCGGAATGGATATCAATGGAATCATGTACTTCTATGACATTGACCTCTCCTTCTTGACATAAAACAAATAAAGAATAATGGACAACAAGTAAGAATTGGTCTTATCCTTTTTATCAGATAACCATACAAGCATTTGAATGAATATGAATAAATGGGAAAAACTCATAACAATTGTAATCACTGCAATTGCCGCCACCTGTTTATCTTCTTGCGAGAGGCTATCTGTAAAAAAGTCGATGAAACGTATGATGGCGGAAGCAATCATAATGCCGGATTCTCTTTTAGAAGTAAGCGAGGATTCCATCACTTGTTGCAATTTGAACGCGGATAATTCCTTAATCGTATACATCGACTCTCAGCAATGCAAATCATGCGTATTCTCCAACCTGAAAGGTTACGAACTATTATACAAACAATCCCAATCAAGTTCAATGTTCAAGCTGGTCATCATAATATCACCAGCACGCAATGAGAAAGAAAACGTCATCGCACTTGCACGTTCTCTCATAGGATTTCCTGTTTACATCGATGTCAATAATGATTTTATGGAGATAAACAAAAATATTCCCAAACAAAAACTTTCCACACATTCCTAACAGGCAAGCAAGGACACGTAATATTCATCGGCGACCCTTTGTCCAGTAATCGATTGATGGAAATATTCATCAAAACACTTTATAATAAATAACTCCGAATGGAATCACGTGACGGAGAACGATTGGTAAACGAAAGTAAAACCTGAGGCTATGGCTTCAGGTTTCGGTTATTTCAGCCAGGATTTCGCGGCGGACAGCGCAGGCTCAGGTCCTTCGGAAAGAATTTTTTCTGCGGAGAATGCGCTCAAGATTGAGGACAGCCGGTTGAGGCTGGCAACGTCTCCCTGCTCCGTCCAGCGTTCGCGAAGGATGCGGACCTTTTCAAAGTCCTGGATTCCTTCGACAAGTTTGGCGAAGCGGACGCTGCTCCTGCCGCCAGGATAGACGAGGAAGCAGTCTCCGGCCGGCCACGAGCGGAAACGTGCGTCGGACAACGGATTGAGAGTCCAGCTGTTGTAGGCCCAGCGGAGATAGCCGTCGTAGCCTTCGGCCTGAGCGAACCAGCCGAGCCAGGTGGCCTCCGCAGGGGCTGAAATCACGAACAGGTTCGGCTTGGCCTCCGCACAGCAGGTATAGACGGTCGTAGTCAGCCCGAGTTCCTTCCTGCGGTTCTTGACATCTTCCGGAAATGCGTCCTTGGCGGCGAAAGTCTGGCAATAGTCGTCGATATCGTAGATTATCGGCTCGTGATAGCTTCCGGCAAGGGAGATTTTGAACTCCGGTTCAACGCTGCGGATCAGATCGAGCATGGCCTGCATATCCTCAAGAGACCTTTCGTCCATTCCGATGAATGTCTTCGCGAACCAGCCCTTAGAGCGGAGATGCCTGGCGAAGTCCTTGACGAAGGAACCCCAATATTCATTGTACTCAGGACTCCCCACCGCCGTCCGGAAAGTCACGTTGGATGACGTGGCCTGGTCATAACAGTCAAATTCCATTGACCACGGAATCATCGAGTAGCAGTTGATCTGACCGTCGATTCCGAGCGAGAACATAAATTCCACCCAACGGTCGAAAATCGTGTAGTCGTACAGCCAGGTTCCGTCTATGCGGCGGATCTTCGTCACCATCGAGCCGAACGGATCCTCTGTCTGACCGTCCCACGGACGGTTCATTATCGTGGCCGTGACGGACTTCTGCCCTGCATCGGCCAGCATCTTCATCACCGGCCGCATAGCCTCGAAATGAGCGTCGCTCCAAAGAGGGACGTTCTCGTACCTTGCCACCGCATACGGGTTCTGCCACAAGTCAAGATGGAACGCCCAGTCACTGGCCTCAGGAAGAACATTGTCGGAGACTGTCAGTTCAATCGGAAGAGTGCGTGGGCCGGAGCCTGCCGCCGAAACCGTAAGCCTGCCGCTGTACTTGCCCGGCCTGGCATCCGACGGGACACGGACAGTCATCCAGACAGGCTGCTTCATCCCGGCCTTGACATCCTTTACGGTCACCGTGTCGATGACATCCGCGACGAGGACCTCTCCCCATTCGGATTTGTCGAGCCTGTCCCCGCACTGGCTGAACTTGTTAGCGTTAAACAAGTCGGAGGTGACGAAACTGACGAACTGCAGCGAAATCCTTTCGGAAGGTATAGTTGACTTCCCGCAGCGCAGGTCGGTCACCGACAAAGTGACGTCTTCAAGGTCGGCGTCCGACAAGACGACTGCCTGGGCAAACACCTTCTCCCCGCGCCAGGCCGCATAAGGGAAGGCCTTTTTCTGAATATTCAAGGATGGCGAAGTGCCTATCGCGCAATGTGAATCAGTCGAGGCCCAGTCGAGCCTGAACGCGGCTTGCGGCCGGGCTGACCGGATACGACAGGTCGGGTCTGGGGCATAGGAAGTCGCCAGGGTGACGGATCCGTCCGTCCCTTCCCTGTAGGTGACCCGGCGCTCGGACACAGGGGACGGCCCCGGGCTGGAACTTGTCCTGACGCCCGTCAGCGGGTCGATGGACGACGGGGCTACGGATGTCGAGGTGTAGTCGTCCGCCCTGCCGTGGTCGGCGGTCTGCTCCTGCGCGGAGGCCCCGATGTGGACCAGGGCGGAGAGAAGGAGGACCGCCGGCATGAGCAGCGATCTCCGGGACGATTCCAGAAAATTGAGGAGACGGTGGAGGGGCGTTTTCATATGATTAATGAATTAATAATCTCGCTTGGTTATGCATTGTGCAGCAATCACAAATATAGCAAAAATAAGAAATTATATAAAGTTACACACAATGAAGTGCGCAACGGGAGCGGATAAGCGGGAAAACGATGCAGTCACTTAAAGGCAGACACCGTCACCGAGGGCAACCTCGTCATCAGACACATCATCGGAATACGGCATAGAAATCATCGTCAATCCCCACAGCCGGATTATCATCGCAAAATACGGCCAGTGGATAGGGCATATCACTTCCTGACGAAATACATTCCTTCATCATCGCTGGAGTTGCAGTTCGCCTGGTAGATCACATCGTAGCCACTGTCAGTGCCGGTCTTCAAAGTGGAGGCATCGGCAGAAGTGGCTTTCACACAAGAGATTCCGGCGATGATGTACTTTGAGTTCGAAGTCTTCTGTGAGTCCTTGACATAGCGGTACCTCAACGTCTTGAAGCCGTCGGCCACAGTGAACCAGAGCCAGTCATAGTCGGTGGTCGAGAAGGACTTGGCCCCGGGAGCGAAAAGATAGCCCGACCAGAGGCCCGTGGAACATTCCGGCAGATAGGCCATGAACCTTCCGCCTCCGGCGGACTGAGCGGAACGGCGGTCGAAGAACACGCCGAACTTCACAGAATGACCTTCATAGTCAATCTCAACGCAAGCGTCCAGAACCGAATCGAAATAAAGCCCCCTTATGCCGAGATTGTTGGTGTGGGAGCCGCCAGACGCGCCTGCGAGAGTCTCGGCTTTCAGAGGATCGCCGAAAGTCACGGCATTCTCATAGGCAGCGACCTTTCCCTTCCCGAGAGTGTTGTTGATGTCGAACAGCTTCGAGTGCAGCGACCAGTTTCCCTTGAAATCCTCGACGGAGATCTGGGTCACTGAATATGCCGACCCGTCCGGCAGATTGACAGTGGCGGTGCGAGGTCGGCCTGTGGTGTTGGCCGTCCACGAAACCCGGCCCGAAGAATAACTCAGCCAATCACATGAAGCGGTCCCGTCGCCAGCAGGGACAGCCACGCCTCCTTCGGAATCCCCTGTCCAGACATTTCCGCTGTTAGCCCCGGTAGCACCGATCGTGAAAGATTTGAGAAGGGTGTTGCTGGAAGCCTCCCAGGAGTCATAAGCCACAAGCGACAGCTCGTAGGTGCCGTCCTCATACTGGCCGAGGGCGCGTGTCCATTCACTTTTCATCCCCGTAGGCCTTGGATATTTGTAGAAGTCCGCGAGAATCTTCTTTGTGGCGACGGCCACGCCATTCTTCTTCAGAGTCAAGACATAATGGTGGACGAACTCGTCATCCTTCCCGGCGGCCCAGGTGGCAGTGACGTACCCGTCGGCCACGCTGACATCCAGGGAAGACAGGGACGGAGCGCCGTTGGCCAGTCTTAGGGTCGTGTGGTTGTAATCCACAAGATGGCCTTTGTCAGCCGTAGGATAAGGCGCGGAGATAGGATCTCCGATGATGTCCTTGTTGTAGAAATCCATCCGAAGAATACGCATGTTGCCGCTCTCGTCGAACTGAAGCAGGTTGCCCTGCGAGAACTCCTCGCAGTCCTTCATCACTGTGGCCGACCGCATGTCCTCATAGTTGCCGTTCTCGATGGCCATATACCGCACGGAACCGCAGCCGCAGGCCGTGAAATCTCCCTGCCAGAAACTGCGCGGATCGTTCAGCGGAAAATGCAGATGGCCGCCGAAGACTATCACCTGAGGATACTTCCGGAGAACAGGTGTGAGCGCGTCGGAAGCCCAGAAACTTCCAAGAAGGCTTCCGTAGACGGTGTTATAGATCATAGGGTGGGTCAGCACGATGACATACTTCTCAGGATCGGCCTCGGTGATGGCCTGCAGCTGGCTGTCAAGCCAGTTTATGACCGCAGTGTCGTAACCCAGAGTCCAGGCAGGCGAAACCGCCAGAATGTGGTAGCCGCCTATCACGCAGTGGCGGGCTTCATATTCAGTACGCATCGTGTTGTCACGATCGGAGAGGAAATAATTTTCTCCGAAGAGTCCGGCCATATAGGCGGCATCGGAGACCATGTTCGTGGTCCAGCTGCTCACATCGTGGTTGCCGATGGCGTAGACCATAGGAATCTTGGTCACGTCGATCTCGCTTTCGAAGGCGGTCTTGAAGATTTTCAGCTGCGCCTCGCTCCGGGTGTCGATCAAATCACCGACCACAAGCACGCCGTCCATACCGTTGGCATCTTTCTCGGCAGACTTTGTCTTGAGCTGACGCAGGGCCGAAATCCATTTGTCCGTGTACGATGAATTGCCGTTGATGTGCACGTCGCTCACGACTCCGAACGACACGGCAATGGCGTTCTCATCGAATCTTGACTTCTTCCTTGAAGACTCCTCAAGGGACGGCGCTTCATAAACTTTTCCTGCCTCAACGGTCAGAGCCTCAGTGCTTTCCGCTTCGGCAATCAATTCTCCGGCGGCATCATAGGCCTTGACGGAATAGCCTTTGGCAAGCACAGTGCCAGGGATGATGTTGAACCAGCAGTCCCCCGTCCCGGACACGGAGACCTTGAGACTTGTCTGGTCCTCGAACGAAGCGGACTCCGGGCGGCTGACAGCGAAATCAGAAGTAGAGACCACCGCGTCGAAATTCAGAGCCTCTCCGTCACCGCCTTCCAGCACCAACGACTTCACGGCTTCGTCCGTCACAGCGACTTTTATGAATGAATATAATTGTTTGAAATCCAAAGCAGACCCTCCTTTCGCACCTTTGGCCACCGCCACGGTGCGGCTTTCGGAAGCCACCTGGGAGACAGTCCAGCAGGATGCCGGAACGCAGCCGGAGGCACCGGCACCGAAGATGAACGCATAGTACCCGTCACAGTCACCCGTGACCTGGCCTTTCGACTTGATGATGGCCGTGTTTGAGACGACCGATGAGACGGTCATCGTCTCCTGCACCGTCTTGCCGTTCTTCACTCCGATGACCTGCACGGCGTCTCCTTCCGACCAAGTGGTCTTGAAAGGGGCCGGAGCGGAAGCGTCAAGAGTGACCGTGAAGGTGGCGGCCTTCGCCTCGGGTTCCGGTTCGGGCTTCGGTTCATCCTTTCCGCAGGATGAAGCCAGGAAAACGAGAGTTGTCAATGACAACGCCATCAGTTTCAGTGTTTTTAATAATGTGTTCATAACTATATTCCCTATTGGATTCCTAAAAAGGAGACTGTCAGTCTGGCGTAAACGTGGCTTGCGGCCGGGCTGCCGCAAGGAACGGCAGCGCAACCGCAAGCGCCAAAGTCATTATGTTCTTCATACTAACTCTTCTGATCAGAGTCCGAGCTGCTTGAAAAAGTCATTGCCCTTGTCATCCACGAGGATGAAAGCCGGGAAGTTCTCGACACGAATCTTCCAGATGGCCTCCATTCCGAGGTCAGGATATTCAACGCACTCGATGCTCTTGATGCTCTCGTAGGAGAGGACAGCTGCAGGACCGCCGATGGAGCCGAGGTAGAAGCCGCCGTGCTTCTTGCAGGCGTCGGTGACAACCTGGGTACGGTTGCCCTTGGCGATCATCACCATGCTGCCGCCATGGTCCTGGAAGAGGTCCACGTAAGGGTCCATACGGTTGGCAGTGGTAGGTCCCATCGAACCGCAGGCCATCCCTTCCGGAGTCTTGGCCGGGCCGGCGTAGAAGACCGGATGGTTCTTGAAATATTCAGGGAGGTCCTCGCCTCTGTCAAGTCTTTCCTTGAGACGGGCGTGGGCGATGTCGCGGGCCACGATGATGGTGCCGTTCAGGCTCAGACGGGTGGAGACAGGGTACTTGCTGAGGAGTTTGCAGACCTCGCTCATAGGCTGGTCGAGATCCACGACCACTCCCTCGCCTTCTCCGGCCTGGCGCAGCGACTCCGGAATCCACTGTGTAGGATTGTCGTCCATCTTCTCGATCCAGACTCCGTCCTTGTCGATCTTCGCCTTGATGTTGCGGTCAGCCGAGCAGCTGACACCGAGACCGATCGGGCAACTTGCGCCGTGGCGGGGCAGACGGATGATGCGGATGTCGTGGGCGAAGTATTTTCCGCCGAACTGTGCTCCGAGGCCGATCTTGTAGGCCTCTTCAAGAACCTGCTTCTCCAGTTCGACGTCGCGGAAGGCGCGGCCGGTCTCGTCGCCGGTCGTAGGCAGCGAGTCATAGTAGTGGGTCGAAGCTAGCTTGACGGTGAGGAGATTCTTCTCGGCCGATGTGCCGCCGATCACGAACGCGATGTGGTAAGGAGGGCAGGCCGCCGTTCCAAGAGTCTTCATCTTCTCGACAAGGAAAGGAACAAGGGTGCCAGGGTTCAGCACCGCCTTGGTCATCTGGTAGAGGTAGGTCTTGTTGGCAGAGCCGCCACCCTTAACGACGCAGAGGAATCTGTACTCCATTCCTTCCTCTGCCTCGATGTCGATCTGGGCAGGAAGGTTGCACTTCGTGTTGACCTCCTTGTACATGTCCAGAGGAGCGTTCTGGCTGTAGCGCAGGTTCTCCTCGGTGTAGGTCTTGTAAACGCCCTTGGAGAGAGCCTCGGCGTCATCGAAGCCGGTCCAGACCTGCTGGCCCTTCTCGCCGTGGATGATGGCCGTACCCGTGTCCTGGCAGAAAGGCAGCTTGCCTTTCGCGGAGACTTCGGCGTTGCGCAGGAAACGCAGGGCCACATATTTGTCGTTGTCGGAAGCCTCAGGGTCGCTCAGAATCTTGGCCACCTGCTGGTTGTGGGCCGGTCTGAGAAGGAAGTTGACATCTCTGAAAGCGGCGTTGGCCAGTTTCGTGAGGGCCTCCGGAGCCACTTTAAGGATTGGATGACCTTCAAACTCGCCGAGGGAGACTCCCTCGCCTGTCAGTTTGTAGTACTCTGTCGTGTCCGGTCCAAGCTGGAACATCGGAGCATATTTGAATTCTGCCATATTAATGAAATGATTTTAATGATTATCAGTTAATTCCGTCATCAGTCAATGTCTTCCACGGGAGCGGTGGCCCCGCCGGAACCCTCCTGCATCAGATAGCGCTTCATGAATTCGTTGAGGTCGCCGTCCAGCACACCCTGGGTGTCTGCGGTCGACCAGCCCGTCCTCAGGTCCTTGACCATCTTGTACGGGTGCAGGACATAGGAGCGGATCTGCGAACCCCACTCGATCTTCTTCTTCGTGCCTTCGATCTCGGCCTGCTTCTCCTGGCGCTTCTTCAGTTCAAGGTCGTAGAGCCTCGACCGCAGGATGCGCAGCGCGTTCTGCCTGTTGTCCTGCTGGAAGCGGGACTCCGTGTTCTCCACGACTATTCCTGAAGGAATATGCCGCACGCGCACGCCGGTTTCCACCTTGTTGACGTTCTGCCCGCCGTGGCCGCCGGAGCGGAACGTGTCCCATTCAAGGTCGGAAGGATTTATCTCGATGTTGATTGTGTCATCCACGAGAGGATAGACGAAGACCGAAGAGAACGTGGTCTGCCTCTTGCCCTGGGCGTTGAACGGAGAAAGACGCACGAGCCTGTGCACCCCGTTCTCGGCCTTGAGATAGCCGTAGGCGTAGTCGCCCTCGACCTGGATCGTGGCGGACTTGATGCCGGCCTCGTCGCCGTCCAGCAAGTCCGTGACCGTCATCTTGTAGCCGTTCCTCTCGCCCCAGCGCAGGTACATCCTCATCAGCATAGCACTCCAGTCATTCGCCTCGGTGCCGCCCGCTCCGGAATTGATCGTCAGCACGGCTCCGAGACTGTCGCCTTCCGCGCCCAGCATATTCCTGAGTTCAAGCGCCTCAACATCCTCGACGGCTGACGAATATGCCTGCTCGAGTTCCTGCGTCTCAGCCGTGGTGACAGTCTCGTCAGTGCTTCCGCCGAGACTGTCCTTGGCGAACTCGTACAGGACATCAAGGTCCTCGACTTCGGTGAAGGCCTTGTCATATCCTGTAACCCAGGACTTTACGCTGTTGAGATTCTTCATGAAGGCCTCTGCGGCCTTAGGGTCGTTCCAGAAGTCCGGAGACTCCGTCTTTTTCTGCAATGCGGCTACCTGTCCACGTTTCGCGGCGATGTCAAAGACACCTCCCCAACGTCTCCAACCGCTGATGCAGAGCTTCGATCTGATCTTTGAGTATCATCTGCTCTCCATTTTAAATTAACATCTTGCAAAGTTAACTAATTTCTCCAGCTTTCGCACCTTCATCACCGCAGTTTGCCGACGTACCGCTCATCTTCGCTTCAGTCAGAATCCGGCCGCATTACCGGCGGAACTTCGGTCCTGACGAGAATGCCCTTCGGAGCGCCGTGTTCCAGAGGAGCGAACTGAAGGTTGCTGGAATATGCCTGCGGAATCGAAGCGGCCTGCGGATAGACCTTGCCTGCAGCCTGAAGGGCTGCGCGGAGCATCGTCTCGTTCTCGTCTCCGAGCTGACAGCCGTCCAACGGATCATCCTTCACCGTAACATCCGCCGGAATTCCGTCCGGCATCGCCGCATTGTTGCCGTCCCTGTCTCCGAACCTGCTCAGCATCACATACATTCCCCAATCCTTTATCAGAGAGTACTTGTGCCTTGACGTGTAGAAATTGTCCGGAGCCAGAAGGATTCCAGCACAGTACTTCCCGTAAGTCCTGGTCCCTACAAGCGTGACGTCAAGGTAAGGCCTGAGCCCCACGACAAGGCCCTCAGAAGCGGAAGCGGTCCCGCCAGTCACTATGACGTACAGCCGGCTTATTCCGAGATTGGCGTCCGAAACGTCAATGTCGTAATAGCCTGCGGTTCCGTTCATCTTGTGGCTTGTCGAAAAATACGTGTTCGTGTCGTAGTCGATTTCCTCCCATTCGGCGGCGAGCTCTGAATTATAGACTTCTGTCTGGAAAATGTCCCGGGCCAGGACATTCGCCTCCGGAGCCAGCATCGAAGCCAGCACCTTCTCCGTGAACGCATATCCGCCGCCGTTGTACCGCAAGTCGAGTATCAGTTCCTCGATGCCTTCGGATTTGAATTTCCGGCAGACGGCCGGGAGCTCCTCTGACGACATCAGGTCGAAGGCCGCGTAGGCCAGATAGCCCACTTTCTTGCCGCCTGCGTCGAAAGTCCGGGAGACCAGGATCGGATTCTCGTACATGTTCACTGCCGTGAGGCTGACGTTCCTGACATCGCCGCCGATTACTCCGCCCGAGACTGACGTGACGCCAAGCGCTATGGTGCCGGCATCGTAGGCATCCTGAATGTTTGCAGACGTGATTTCCTCTCCGTCAAGAGTGACGATCACGTCTCCCCTCTTCAGCCCGGCCTTCTGAGCCGGTCCATTCTCATAGACGAAGTTGACCACCAGAAAATAGCGTTCTTCCCCGTTGCTGATTCTCCCGGCCTGGAGATCGTAGCCGAAAGTTAGCCCCACTCCCTGCAGGGAGCCGGTGACCGACTCAAGGTCATCGGTCAGGATGGTCCACTTGTCGACTTCCCTGCCGGAATCATCGTGGTAACGGATTTCCTTCACGACATCCATAGGGAAGCGGCAGGTGTCAGGGGAAAGACGTGACAGGTCCTTCCCGACCTCCCCGTTCCAGAGATACAGCCTTTCGAGGACATCTGTCGCGAAACGGTCGGCCATCGCCACCTCTTCACTCGGCGCAGGTGTGTCGGCAGGGTGATTCTTCTCGCAGGACTGCAGGCAGAAAGCGAGCAGAACCGAAAACAGGGAAACGGCGGTCAAACGCCGCGCACAGTCATTTTTCAGGATGGACATACAGTTGACAAATATACAAATATTCTTCAATTTCGGTAGAACTGAGTATCTTTGCAACTGGAAAACGTGTGCTTGAAAGGATGATAGGAATGTTCGACTCAGGTTGCGGCGGACTGTCCGTACTGCGGGAAGCGGCCAAGCTTCTTCCGCAGGAGAAGTTCATCTATTATGCGGACAACGCCAACTGTCCATACGGGGAGAAGAGTCCGGATTTCATCCTGGAACGCGGCAGACGGATTTCCGAATATCTCATCTCGCGCGGAGCGCAGATAATAGTGGTCGCCTGCAACACCGCCACAGCCGCCGCGATTTCCTCTCTGAGGAATGAATATCCCGTCAAGTTCATCGGGATGGAGCCGGCCGTGAAACCGGCGGCTCTGAGTTCCAGGACCGGTGTGATCGGAGTGCTTGCCACCGCCGGGACTCTCAAAGGTTCGAAATACCTGACTACCAAGGGAATGTACGAAGACAACGTCAAAATTGTCGAGCACGTCGGGCAAGGCTTCGTAGAACTGGTGGAAAACGGCATCCTGAACGGCCCGGAAGCGGAGAATACGGTCAGAAAAAGCCTGCAGCCGCTGCTTGACGCGGGAGCCGACAGGGTTGTGCTGGGCTGCACGCATTACCCGTTCCTTATGGGTACGATCAGAAAAATCGCCGGTCCAGACGTGCTTATAATCGATCCGGCCCCCGCCGTGGCCCGGCATCTTGAAGAAGTAATGGAAAAGGAAGGAATCGCTCCCGCCACGGAGCCGATCCGCACGGACCGCGAGGGAATGTCAGCCTCAAGCGTGGAACTCGTCGCTTCAGGCGACCGGACCGCAGCCGAAAGGATACTCGGAATGATCCTGAACGGAGAGGTCTGACATCAGAATGAGGGAACCGCCACACAGTTGCCGAAACAACAGAAAACAACGATATGCTGAATTATTCCTACTGCTCGGACAAGTACCAGTACACTATGGGAAAGTCTTTCTATGAAACCGGCCGCAAAGACGCCGTGGCCATATTCAACATGTTCTACAGGAAGGCTCCGGAAAACAACAACTGGGCCGTCGTGAGCGGAATAGAAGAGGCCGTGGAATGCATTCTGAACATTGGTAAGGCCGAACCGGAATTCTATGAGAAGTTCCTGCCCGGCGATGAATATGCCGACTTCAGGAAATACCTCTCCACCCTTAAGTTCACGGGCAACGTCTATGCGATGCGCGAAGGCGAGATAGCCTTCCCCAACCAGCCGATCATCACTGTGGAGGCCCCTCTGATAGAGGCTCAGATCCTCGAAACTCCGATACTCTGCATAATGAACCACCAGATGGCGGTGGCGACCAAGGCCTCAAGGGTCTGCAGGTCCACCAACCGTCCCGTCAGCGAGTTCGGATCCCGCAGGGCGCACGGGCCCTGGGCGGCCGTTTACGGAGCGAAGGCCGCTATCATCGCAGGCTGCGCCAGCACGTCGAACATCCTGACGGGAGTCCTGAACGGCGTTCCGTCCACCGGCACAATGGCACACAGCTTCGTGACTTCCTACGGCAGCACGGTCGAAGGCGAACACAAGGCCTTCGTTGACTACATCAACACGCACAAAGGCGAGAACCTCATCCTTCTGATCGACACCTACGACACTCTCAAGTGCGGCGTGCTGAACGCGATCCGTTCGTTCAAAGAGTGCGGCATCGACAACGGCTACCCTTACGGCTACGGCATACGCCTCGACAGCGGCGACCTTGCCTACCTTTCGGTCAAAGTCCGCAGAATCCTTGACAACCACGGCCTGACCGGCTGCAAGATCTTCGCGACCAATTCTCTTGACGAATATCTGATCTCGGACCTTGAGCGCCAGGGAGCGGCCATCGATTCCTACGGAGTCGGCGACGCGATCGCCACGAGCAAGGCGGCGCCTTGCTTCGGCAACGTCTACAAACTTGTCCAGATTGACGGCAGGCCTGTGCTGAAACGCTCCGAGGACAGAATCAAGCTGATCAATCCGGGATTCCAGATAACATACAGAATCACGAAGAATGACCCGGACCTCGGAGAGATCTACAAGGCTGACGTAACCTGCCTGAGAGGAGACACTCTCTCGCAGAGAATCGAAGACGGAGGGACGTTCACGATCTACGACGAGCACGACAGGTACAAGTACAAGATCTTCCAGTCCGGGGAATATTCCTGGAGGACTCTCCAGCATCAGGTCATCAAGAATGGGGAAAGGTGCGCGGAAAGCCATACCCTGCAGGAGAAGAAAGCCTTCTACAACAGCACCCTGTCACATTTCAGCCCGTCTGAAAGGCGGCTCATCAACCCGCACTACTACAAGGTCGACATCTCGGACGACCTGCTGAACACGAAACTGGAAATCCTCGATTCGCTCAACAAGGAGATCGAAGCCTTCACCATCGACTAAGAGGACATAACCGACGGTTAAACACATTGGGAAGTTTTTCCTCTTCTCAGCCTTTACGTTC
Source organism: Anaerotignum sp. (assembly GCA_963600795.1). Taxonomy (GTDB): domain Bacteria; phylum Bacteroidota; class Bacteroidia; order Bacteroidales; family UBA932; genus Cryptobacteroides. Next base: position 36,457 of record CAVCDF010000159.1, read on the forward strand.
GCCTAATTATCAAATGGTTATCCGCCACGGCCGACGGGTTTGGGCGGCTTGTTCAATCCTGACCGGCAGGTTCTCACTCCTTGCCGTCGTCCTCTATGGACTCCCTGACCGTACGCAGATAGGCGCGGCAGGCGGCGATGAGTTCCTTGGACCGCTTGACCAAAGTCCCGATGTCGTCAAGGCTCGTGGCCGGGTCTTCCATCTTCGCGGCGATCTGTTCCAGTTCCGCGACAGCCTTCGTGTAATCGAATCTCCCTTCTGTCACATTCTCTGACATATTCATTGATTTTTAATTGTAACTTCCTAAGCTGTTTTCACTTCCGAGGCGGAGGAGGAGTCCTCGGCATCGGAGACATTGTCCTTGAGGTCGACCCCGAAGACTCCGCATCTGACCGTGCCGTCGGCGAACATCATCCTCACGCTGTCCCCCACCTTGGCCGAGGCGGCCGAATCCATCTTCACTCCCCCGGAATCGAGAGCCAGCACAAAGCCTTTGCGGAGGATGTTCCTCGGGTCCACCGCCGAGATCTTCGTCTCCATTGTCAATAGGTAGGACGCAGCGGCCGAGATTGCCGCGGCGGCTCTGCCTCTGATCTTCTGCCCGACACTGTCCACTGCAGACTCCGCCTTGAGCAGGCTCATCCCGGTGGCGTGGGAGAATCTGTCCTGCAGCCTGTCCAGGCGATGTTCCTGGGCCGACAGCCTTCCCGACGCCGCTCCCGACACTGTCAAAGCGAGGTTGTCGACCTTGCTTTCAGCCCTCGAAAGCCGGGATTCCGTCTGGGCGAGGATCCTCGACCTGACGAGGTCCAGGGCCGAACCCATCGCCGACAACCTGTTGTTGAACAGCATCGTCAGCCTTGAAGACATCTTCACAAGGTACTGGTCCTGAGCGATGTAGAGACCAAGAAACAGATCGGCGAGCGCTGTAGGGGTCTTGACGGACGCATAGGCTACCATATCGGCGACGTGATGGTCCTTGTCGTGGCCTATCGCGGTAATGACGGGCAAAGGACAGCGGGCTATCGTCGCAGCGAGATCATAGTCGTCGAAGCAGGCCAGGTCGAGTTCCGAACCACCGCCGCGCATTATCAGGATTGCATCATAGTGAACCAGGGACGAGATGATCTCGGATAATGCGCGGACAATGGAGGCAGGAGCCTCGTTGCCCTGCATCAAAGCCTCGAACAGCTTGACGTTGAACGCAAAACCATATTCATTGTCAAGAAGATGATGGCGGAAGTCGCCGTAGCCTGCAGCTCCCTTCGCGGAAATGACGGCCAATGAATATGGAAGCGCAGGCAGACGGAGGCCTTTCTGGACGTCAAGAAGGCCTTCGCCCGCAAGCCGCTCTATGGTCTCCCTCCTTTTCCGCTCGCCCAGACCCAGCGTGAACTCCGGGTCTATGTCATCCACATTCAGCGAAAAGCCATAGACCGGGTGGTAATTGACCTTCACCGCCGCGAGAATCTCCATTCCCGCCACCAGCGCAGAGCCGGTCACGCTGCGGAACTGCCTGTCTATCAGGTTCCAGCGGAAAGCCCAGACCGTAGCTCTGGCCTTCGCCACCACCTGTCCGTTCCGGCTTTGCGAAAGGTCCATATAGCAGTGTCCGTTCTGCCTGCAGCTGATGCCGGCGATCTCGGCCTTCACCCAGATGAGGTCCGTGAAGTTTCCTTCCACGGCCTCCTTTACGTGCGACTGAAGCGTGAACAGGTCTATGTAGTCTTCTTTCATTTTCAGAATCTGTCTTGAAATCAAAGCATCTTCTGCAAAATTAACAAAAATCGACTATCTTTGTAGTTAAATCCAGAGGCAGATTTCAACAAGATGATCATCACTGAAGCAAAATTCGCAGGCAGCTGCACCAGAACAGACCAGAAGCCGTCCCGGAAACTGCCGGAGTTCGCGTTCATAGGACGTTCGAATGTCGGCAAGTCCTCTCTGATCAACATGTTGTGCGGCAACCGCAAGCTTGCCAAGACTTCATCCACCCCCGGGAAGACCAAGCTGATCAACCATTTCATCATCAACGACAGCTGGTATCTCGTAGACCTGCCGGGCTACGGATTCGCCAAGATTTCCAAGGAAGGGCGCGAACAGCTGCGGAAGATGATCAACGACTACATAGCCAACTCCGAAGAGATGGTGATCCTCTTCGTCCTCATCGACTCGCGCTTCGACATCACCAGGATCGACCGCGAATTTCTGGCAGGCCTCGGAGAGAACGGTATCCCGTTCGCCATCATATTCACGAAAGGGGACAAGCTCGGGCCGAACGCGCTCAAGGCCCAGATCGAGAGGGACAGGAAGATCCTTTCGGAGGATTGGGAGGAGCTGCCGCCGATGTTCGCGTCAAGTTCCGAGACGGGAGCCGGCAGGGAGGAGATTCTCGAATATATTCAAAAATATATATAATTTTAAAGCAATGTACATCGAACACAGAATGGAATTGTTTGCCTGCCGGGCCTCCAGGGACTTCGCAAGCAAGGTTGTCGACGAGTTGAACAAGATCGGGGAAGCCACAGGCGAGAAGTATCACCTGGGAGACTCCGAGGTTACACAGTTCAGCGACGGCGAATTCGTACCTTCGTTCACCGACAGCGTAAGAGGGGCTACGGTGTTTATCGTGCAGTCCACTTTCCCGCCAACGGAGAACCTGATGGAACTTCTTCTGACCGTTGATGCAGCGAAGAGGGCTTCCGCCGACAAGGTCATCGCAGTGATGCCTTATTTCGGCTGGGCGCGCCAGGACCGCAAGGACAAGCCGCGCGTCTCCATCGGGGCCAAGCTCGTAGCCAATCTGCTTACAGCCGCCGGAGTTGACCGCATAATGACCTGCGACCTCCACGCCGACCAGATCCAGGGCTTCTTCGACAAACCTGTGGACCACATCTACGCAAGCAAGGTATTCATTCCGTATCTTCGTTCACTTAACATTGAGAACCTGGCCATAGCTGCACCGGACATGGGCGGTGCGAAGAGGGCCAACGCCTACGCCAAGGAACTGGCCTGTCCTGTCATCATCTGCCACAAGTCCCGCGAGAGGGCCAACGTGGTGGCCTCCATAACCGCAATCGGAGATGTCGAAGGGAAGAACATTGTAATCGTGGACGACCTGATCGACACCGCCGGAACGCTGGTGAAGGCTGCGGACGTGCTTATGGAGAAGGGCGCCGCCAGCGTGAGGGCCTGCGCCACCCACGCCGTGCTTTCCGGCCCGGCATACGACAGGATCAACGCCTCCTGCATCAAGGAACTGTTCGTGACCGACACGATTCCTCTCAGGAAGGATGCTGACACAAGCAAGATTAAGGTAGTCTCGATGACTGGGACCTTCGCGTCAGTGATCCGCAAGGTTTACCACTACGAGCCTATCAGCACGGAATTCATCTTCTAGAGACCATAGGAAATGGAAACTTTCCTCGCTGCGCTCATAATCCTCGGCATCGGCGTTTTCGGAATGTGCTTCAACATCATATTCCGGAAGAACGGCAAGTTCCCGGAAACGGAAATCAGCCGCAACGAGAACATGAAGAAACTGGGCATCAAGTGCATGAGGGAGGTAGATGAGGAGATCTTCTCCAAGAAGCCGGAGAAGGACGGCAGGAATGCCGGATGCACCGGCGACTACAGCGATGCCTGCAAAGGATGCGGTCTTTACTCCTCCGAGTTCGGAAACGGGAAGAAAGACTGACGGCGGTGGGCAATCACCCCGGACATTGAGTTGGACAAAAGGCAATTGCCTGCCTGAATGTGATTGAATTATGAATCTGGTAGCTATAGTCGGACGGCCGAATGTAGGTAAATCGACGCTTTTCAACCGCCTTGTCGGTACCCGCCAGGCAATCGTGGACGAGGTCGCCGGCGTGACAAGAGACCGCCACTACGGTAAGTGCGAGTGGTGCGGCAGAGAGTTTTCCGTGGTGGACACCGGAGGTTGGACCACCAATTCTGACGATGTGTTCGAAGAAGCCATCCGCAGACAGGTTGTCATAGCCGTGGAGGAATCCGACGCTGTCATCTTTATGGTGGAGGCGGCGGCAGGCATAACGGACTACGACGCTGAAATCGCGGACTTGCTGCGACGGAGCAAAAAGCCTGTAATCCTGTGCGTCAACAAGGTGGACTCCGGCGAGAAGATGTACGATGCCTACCAGTTCTATTCACTCGGGCTGGGAGAAATCTGGAGCATTTCCGCGGCCAACGGAAGCGGTACGGGCGACCTGCTGGACGAAGTGGTGAAGATACTTCCCCCGGACACCAAAAACGACTCCGACGACCGCCCCGACCTGCCGCACTTCACGATTGTCGGCAAGCCGAATGTGGGCAAGTCTTCCCTCACGAACGCCCTGCTCGGCGAGGAAAGGAACATCGTGACTCCGGTGGCCGGAACCACCAGGGACTCCATCTCGACCCACTACAACAAGTTCGGGCACGAGTTCATGCTGGTGGACACGGCCGGAATGAGAAAGAAGGGGAAGGTCAACGAGGATCTGGAATTCTATTCAGTGATGCGCGCCATCCGCTCCATCGAGAATTCCGATGTCTGCATCCAGATGATCGACGCCAACAACGGTATGGAGGCTCAGGACATGAGCATATTCAATCTCATCGTCCGCAACCGCAAGGCCTGCGTGCTGGTGGTCAACAAATGGGACCTTTTCCCGAAGGAAAGCAACACGCTCAAGGAATATGAAACCAGGCTGCGCCGCCGTCTCGCACCCTTCGACGACATTCCGATAGTGTTCACTTCAGTGGTGAACAAACAGAGGATAATGGATGTGCTGGATGCCGCCGCCCGCGTCTACTCCAACTATTCTAGGAGGCTCTCGACCGCGAGGCTCAACGAGGCCCTTCTTCCTGAAATAGAAGAATGCCCGCCACCTTCGTGGAAAGGCAAGTACGTCAAGATCAAGTACATTACGCAGCTGCCTACGAGATTCCCGGCCTTCGCGTTCTTCTGCAACCTGCCACAGTACGTAAAAGAGCCGTACAAGAGGTTCCTGGAGAACAAACTCAGGGAGCATTTCGACTTCCACGGCTGTCCGATACAGATCTTCATGAGAGCAAAATAGGTCTGCGATGCTGCTGGAGATTCTGAAAGCGTTCCTGATAGGCATCTGCGCATCGGCTCCGCTGGGGCCGGTGGCGATTCTGGTCATTCAGAAATCTCTGTGCTACGGTCACAAAGCCGGCTTTGCAACCGGACTGGGAGCGACACTGGTGGACACGACCTATGCAATAGTGTCGGTCTTCGCACTGGCTTTCGCCCAAAGGTTCATCGACACCTACGAAAGCTTCATATTCATCGCCGGAGGCATCATCATCGCATTTCTCGGCTATTCAATGGCATTCAAGGACCCTTTCAGGAAGATGGAGCCAGGAGAGAACGAAAGGGGGGCGTCCGTCAAGGATTTTCTTCAGGCAGTCGCCACGACAGTATCTAACCCGGGAGCAGTGTTTGTTATGCTGGCTTTGTTCGCTTTCTTTCAGGTGGACGTTGCCGACAAGAGCCTGAGAGTCTATCCGATCATACTCGCAGTCTCCGGAGGTTCGATGACCTGGTGGTTCCTCTTTTCGCTTTTCTTCAGCAACTGGAGAAAAGCGTTCAATATGAAAGCCATAATCTGGATGAACCGGATTGCAGGGATAATAATCATAATAATAGGTCTAGCTCTGCTCGGGGACGGACTCTTCGATGTCATCTTCAGTGGCGGACAACAATGACGAATATGGAAAAACAAGAAAAAAACAACGGGTTACTTGGCAACTGGATTGTCAGGAACATCATACTGGCAGTCCTGTTCTTTGCGGCGCTGCTGATAGCGGCGACCGTGCTGCTCAATTCGATCACGCACCACGGCAGGACGATAGAGGTGCCTGACTTCACGAGCATGAGCGTCGAGCAGGCTCAGAAGGCCGCCTCGGACGCGAATCTGCGGAGTGAGGTCATCGACTCGATCTTCGTCAGGAAGATGGAGAGAGGGGCAGTTTACAGCCAGAATCCGAAAGCCGGCTCCAAAGTCAAGAAAGGCAGGCGCATTCTTCTGACGATCAATGCGAAGAACGCCAAGAAAGTCAGTATGCCGAATCTCGTCGGCTATTCAATGAGACAGGCCAAGGCGGAACTCAACTCACGAGGTCTCGCACTCGGCAAACTGGTCTATGTCAACGACATAGCAACAAACAACGTTCTGCGTCAGATTTACCGCAACCACGAGATACGGCCGGGGAAACAGATAGAGTCCGGTTCGGAGATCTGCCTGGAAGTGGGACTGAACCCGGAAGACAACCAGACTTATGTTCCGAACCTGAGCGGGATGAAATATCTCAGGGCAGTGGATGCCATCCACGACAACTCCCTTAACGTCAGCAGACTGGTTTTCGACAAGAACGTCAGGAACTACACCGATTCGCTCAATGCGTCAGTGTACAGGCAAAGCCCCGCCCCTTCCAGCAATCCTATTCTGATGGGGTCGGACGTGACTGTCTATCTGAGGCTTGAAACTGAACAAAACGGACAGTAAAGTGGACGAAGGGAAAATCTACAGCAGCGCCGAAGACTGCATCGAGGACGAGGAGCAGGGAATGTTCGAGCATTTCCGGCTCAACGTCGATGTAGGCCAGACACCCATGCGAGTGGACAAATATATGGCCACCCATCTGGAGGACACCTCACGGCACAGGGTCCAGTGCGCTATCAAAGAGGGCTATGTACGTGTGAACGAAAAGGTCGCCAAGGCCAACCTCATAATCCGACCGGGCGATGTCATCCGTTTCGTGATGCCTTACCGCCGCAGAGGTCTGGAGATCCTGCCGCAGGACATTCCTCTTGACATCGTCTACGAGGACGATGACCTTCTTGTGGTCAACAAGCCGGCCGGAATGGTTGTCCATCCGGGACACGGGCACTTCGAGGGGACCCTCATCAACGCCCTCTCCTACCATCTGGGAATATCCCAGGGGCCGGACGCGGCGGACGAGAGAATGGGCATACTCGTGCACCGCATCGACAAGGACACCTCCGGTCTTCTTGTCGTGGCGAAGAACGACGAGACCCAGCTCGACCTTGCAAGGCAGTTCTTCGAGCATTCGATCGAAAGACGCTACGTGGCGGTCGTCTGGGGCAATCTGAAGGAGGATGAAGGCACAATCGACGGCAACATCGGCCGCGACCCCAACGACAGGCTCCGGTTCAAGGTCTACCCCGGCGATGACGACCGTGGAAAGCACGCCGTCACGCACTACAAGGTGCTGGAGAGATTCGGCTACGTGACCGTGGTCGAGTGCAAGCTGGAGACCGGAAGGACCCACCAGATCAGGGTGCACATGACCCACATCGGCCATCCTCTGTTCAACGACGAAAGGTACGGCGGTTCGGAGATCCGCAAAGGTACTATCTACGCCAAGTACAGGCAGTTCATCCTTAACTGCTTCGAGATCTGCCCTCGCCAGGCACTGCACGCCAAGACTTTGGGATTCGTCCATCCGGGCACGAAGAAGTGGATCCAGTTCGACTCCCCCATCCCGGAAGATATGGAGACGATGATCGCCAAATGGCGGGCCTACGTCAACACGAAAAAAAGCGAAGAGTGATCTTCGCTTTTTTTGTGTCAAGAATTTCAGTTCCGTAGATGCGGAACTTGAACCTGCAAGCCTACAGTTTGACCATCAGCAGGTCGGTGTAGGTCTTGTCTCCGGCCGCATAGCCGCTGTAGGACGAGCCGTCGAAGAGCAGGAACTTGTAACCGTTCACCTGGAACTCCGAACCGGCCATAGGACGGAAACGGAGGTAGCCGTCGTCCGTGAATCCGAACTCGAGAGCCGAAGACTGGCCCCAGATGCCAGTGTAGAGATCCGAGACGAAACCGAAGACAACGGTCATATAGCTGAACTCACCGAGATTCTGGCTGTTGAGCCTGATGCAGTGCTGTGAAGGAATATATTCCCCGGTAACCTCAGGGCTGTAATTCTTGTAGTTGCTCAAGCCCTTGATGGACACCTTGTTCTCCCCTGTCTTTATGACATCGACCCTGAAGGCCTCGCTAGAGGATGTGCCGTCGGAGTCCGAAACAGTGGCGCTGAGGAGGTAGGAACCGACGAAATCATCGATGCTCTTCGCAAGATAAGTCTCTGAATGCGAGCGGGTGGAGACGGTGGCTGAAGTCTCCGCCACATCTCCTTGGACATTGTAAAGCCGCAGAAGAATCTTGTAATCCTTTCCCTCATCGGCCGAATATGTCAGATGCACGCCTTCCTCAGCGTTGGCCGAGGCCACATAGGTGTCCTCAAGGCTGCTTCCGAGCACGCTGAATATCTTGTCGAGAGTGTAGTACTCCTCATAATAGTCCAGCATCTCCTTGTAGCCCATCACATATTCAATCCTCACTACATTCTTCACCTTCAGATTCCAGGCTATGCTCGTGTAAGGATCATTCTCCGGGAGCGACAAATCACAGGTGACGACTTGCGGAAGTATCGTTCCGTCAGGGTCGTAGGTAAATCTGACGGCAATCTCCCTGCCTGGCACGCCCTCGGAAGAGAAAGGCACGGCTACAAGGGTGTTCGCCCCGACACCTGCGGTCACCGTCAGACTGTCGGCAGTGAAAGTAAGGGCATCGGTAGCGGTACCCAGACATATTCCCGAAACAATCTCCGAGATGGCTGCGGCGTCGGAGGAGATGTCACCGCTCACGACAACCGCCTTGCAGTAAGAGACATAGTCATTGAAATCGAAGCTGAAGATCCCTTCGCCCTTGTAGGTGGCGGAGTCTATGACAGGGTCGGTGTCGTGGTCGCCCTCGAAGACAAGAGTCTCCTGCCCGTAGCCATAATAGCCGCTGTCAGGAATATAGTAGATCAAATTCAGTGTGAAAGTCCTGTCGCCGTCCCAGGTGCAAGGAAACGAGGAATAGTAGCTGTCGCTACCGAGGTACTGGGCGAGGTCGGAGACGTACACATAAGAGGCGCTCGACTCGTCATAGTAGCCGATGGACTGTCCCGGCACGGAAACAGTCTTCTTCTTCCAGTCTACCGTAAAATTGAAATAGGAACCCGAAGCCCAGTCCACCAGACGGAACACGTTGTCGGTCCCGGTGGCGACCTCGACGGGGATGCCGCTCTGCCAGCCCGTATAGAACTGGGAGAAGTTGTAGGTGGCCGTCTGCTGGACGGTCTCGCCGCTTTCCGTCGTGCGCATATACGGCTCCCATTCAAGGGTGAACGAGGCGCTCACGCTAAGGAAGTCGCTGAACTGTCCGATGTAGGCGGAGTCCTCTCCAAGTTCGGCGTCGCGGCCTATGATCGCGAGCGACACGCTCACCGAGGAGCCGAGGATCACATCGGACATGTCCACCTTCAGCGGCACGTCAACGGTGTACTGACCGTCAGGGATGACTACCGTGTCCTTGATGGAGAAAAGCCCTGCGTCCTTGCCGCTTTTTTCAAGAAGCACCCTGTAGGTGCCTTTGTTACCGCTTCTGGCGAGGGTAACGGCAATCGTTCCTTCTTCCGTACCCTGGGCGAACTCCTTGCTCAGGCTGCTCTGGAGGAAGTGAATCTCGCGGTCGTCATCGGAATTGCTCGCGGCAGTCAGGCCGAGCTGCTCCTGCGAGCAGGACAGCAGGGCGGCGGCCACCAGCGGCGCGAAGAATATTTTCAATAATATCTTTTTCATATTAAATCAATTACAGAGGGTTCTGGTCTTCTTCGTTGATGTTCGGATTGTTGTTGATCTCATCCTGCGGGATGGTCATCACCCAATCGTAGTTCTCCGGATCCGTAAGGTTCACACCGTTACGGCTCATCATCGTCAGGCACTCGTCGGCGAAGCCGTCAGAGGCGCTTCTGTCGATGCCCTGGCCTAGGCGGCGGACATCCACAACCCTTCCGAACTCTCCCCAAAGTTCGACCCTCTTCTCGATGAGAATCTCCTCCAGAAGCGAGCCGGTCCAGGAATTGGTCGTTGAGCCGAGGTTCGTGCCGGACAGGGAGGAAGCGTCGTAGCCGGAGACCCTCTGCCTCATCACGGCGTTGAGGAACTTCACGGCCTTGTCCTTGTCCCCGAGACGGAGAGCGGCCTCGGCCGCGTCGAAGTACATCTCCTCGACTCTCATGTAGATGTAGTCGCCGAGCCAGGCGGACACATTGGAGAAACGGAACTTGGACGAGACATAAGGAGCGTCTTCGTCGTCCGGATTCCACCACCTGCGGCGGATGTCGCCCGGCAGCATCTGCTTGTAGAGAGTCGAGCTGATCAGTTTCGGAGCGGAGACGGCGTAAGCGCCGTCAGTGTTGTCCATATGCGAGAAGAAGCTCGCATAGCCGCCGGCCTGCTCGGTGTTCTCGATGCCGGCCCCCCACATCACGTTGGAAGCCGAGATGTCGTTCATTCCTCCGAAGAGTTCGGACTCCCCTCCTATGCTGTATTCACCGGACTCGATGATCCTCTCGGCATCCTCAAGGGCCTGCTTCCAGTCACCCTTGGCAAGCGACACCCTGACCCTTATGCCGAGGGCGACATAGAGGTTGATGTGCGATTTGTTGCCGGCCACGGCTGCACCGTAGCCCTTCTCAAGCAGTTCGACGGCCTTGTCAAGGTCGGAATCGATCCGGTCGAAGACCACGTCAAGCTTCTCCCTCTTGTTGCCCACGAAATCCTTGTAGGTTGGAGAGGTGTAGATAGGGACACCGGGATCCTGCCAGCGAGACTTGTCCTGGAGAGCGCTGTAAGGCGGTCTGGCGTACCAGTTGGCTAGGTTGTAGTAGCACAGTCCCCTGATGGCGTAGGCGCTTCCGAGCACATAGTCCCGGTCCTCCTCGCTGCCGGCCATCGTCTCCGAAGCCGAGAGGACATAGTTCATGTTCGAGATCCAGGTGTAGTTGGCGTTCCAGACATCGTAGGAACGGAAAGAATCCGAGGTGTAGTAGGCTTTCGTGTTGTAGCAGTGGTCGTACCAGAACCATCCGTTGCCCTGACCCTGCATTATGAAGTCGTCGCCCATCGCCTCAAGCGCGATGTTGTAGGCTGATATTCCGAAACACTGGTGGGTGTTGCCGCCGGTAGACCAGCCCGCCGTCCACATCGTGCTGTAGACTCCGTCGATGATGGACACCGCCGAAGATGCGTTCTTGAGGAGGTCATCCCCGGAACCCGAATCCGTAGGTGCGAAATCCAGTTCGCAGGACGTGATGCAAAGAACTGACAAGCAAAGAATTATAAACTTTTTCATCTTTCTGGTCTCCTTTAGAAATTAATGTCCAGACCGAGGGCGAACACCTTTGAAGGCGTGTAGGTGTAGGACACAGTCCCGGCGAAATTGTACTGAGGGTCCATACCGTCAAGATGGCTGAAGAGAGCAAGGTTGTCAGCGGTGAAGAACACCCTGAACGACTTGATCTGAGCCTTGCCGGTCACCGATGAAGGAATAGTGTAGCCCACAGTTATGTTCTTTATCGAGAAATAGGATGCATCGACAAGAGACTCTCCCACGGAGTTGTAGCTGCCGCCGATCTCCACCCGAGGGACATCGGTGACATCGCCCGGCTCGCGCCACCGCCTCAGCTTGTTTTTGTGCCAGTTGTTTCCGGCGTACATCACGTTCATCGCACCGTCGTAGAGCGCGTCGAGAATCTTGCCCCCCACTGAATATGTAGTAAGGAAAGAGAGGTCGAAATTCTTGAATATGACGAAGTTGGAAGCGATGCTGCCGCTCCAGAGAGCCTGGCGGCTGCCATAGTAGTACTTGCTCAGGGAAGCGAGACCGACATTGTCGGTGACATATTCATCGCACTTCTCCGTCGTGACGGCTCCGCTCTCGTCCACTCCGTAGCGGTAGTAGGCCCAGTAGAGCTGCTTGCCCGTGGCAGGCGAAACGCCAGCGGACTTCGACATGTAGAAGGTGTAGATCGGCTTGCCGACCTCGATGACCATATTGCCGTAGTTTATCACGTCCTGCGACGAGGTCAGCGACTTCACCTTGTTGCGGTTGAGCGAGAACATAGCGGTCGCGTCCCAATGGAAATTCTTTCTCTCGAATATGACTCCGCGGAAAGTGGCCTCAAGTCCGTTGTTCACCATCGAACCGACATTGTCGTCGTAGCCCGAAAATCCTGAGGAGATCGCCAGAGGGTTGCTCAGAAGCATATCCCTCGTGTACCTGTTGTAGTACTCGACCGTGGCAGAAAGCCTGCCGCCCCAGAGGCTCGCCTCTATGCCGGCGTTCAGGTTGCCGTTCTTCTCCCAGGTCACGAGTTTGTTCTCAATCGAGGAAGCGACAGCGCCAGGACGGGTGCCGTTAGGCCAGCCGTAGCTGAAAAGTCCCTGCCATACATAATAGGAGCCGAGGTTGTCGTTGCCCTGCACACCGTAGGAAACCTTTGCGGTGAGGTTACTGAGCCAGGACGAGGTCCCGGCCATGAAGTTCTCCTGTGAAACTCTCCAGGAAGCGCCTACCGACCAGAAATTGCCCCAGCGATTGTCCTTGTAGAAGCGGGAGGACCCGTCCATACGCCAGGAAGCGTCGAGGTAGTACTTGTCAGCGTAGCCGTAATTCACTCTTGCCAGCACCGATTGGATTGCATAATCATTTGAATATGAAGTGTTTCCTGTAGTGGTCACGGCCGAGCCGAGTTCATCGATGCCGTCCACGATGCCGCTCTTGGAAGCGGCCGCGTAGTTGTAGTTGTAGCGATAGTACTCGTGACCGGCCAAAAGATCCAGCGAATGCTCTCCGAACTCCTTCTTGTAGGTGAGAAGTTCGTTGAGGGTGTAGCTCATCGTCCTCGTGTTGGTCTTGGAGACAGTTCCGCCCTGGTCCTTGGCGTTGCCGTGGTACTTGTCGTTGACTCCGGTGCGGCCGTAATCGGTGAAGTCCACACCGAGGTTCACCGTGAGGTTCAGTCCGTACAGAGGAGAATCCTCACGGATTGTTCCGAACTTGGCGAAAGTTCTGGCAGACACCGAGTTGCGCTTGTAGTAAGCTTTGTTGTTGTACAGTTCGGCCTTCGAGTTGAAGCCCTGAGCCGTCACACGGTTGGCGTAGCCGTTGTCATCGACGGTTCCATATTCATACTGCCTCCGTCCATTGCCGTCCAGGACATCGTCGCCGTCCATATCCTTGAGATAGACAGGATAGACGGGAGCCATGAACTGGGCCGTGTACCAGACATTCGAGGTGGAGGAGCCGCTGGCGTCCTGGAAATCGGAGACCGAGTGGGCAAGGTTCGCCCCCATTCCGAGCTTGAACCAGTCCGTAGCCTGCACGTCTCCGCTGATTCTTGCCGTGAAGCGGTCGAAATCAGTGTTCTGAAGCGTTCCGTCCTCTTTGTAGTAGCCCAGCGAGTAGAGGTAACTGGTCTTGTCCGTGCCGCCGCTCACTGAAAGTATGTGTTCGGTTCGGAAGGCCTTGTCATTGCTGATCTCGTCCATCCAGTTCTCATCCCAGGCAGCCACGGCGTCAGACTTGACCTTGCCGGTCGATTCGTCGACAAGGGTGGACCAGGTGTAGTTCTTGTACGGGTTGTAGTACTCCGGATTCTTCAGTCCGCCGATGGTCTCGGCCAGATGGGCTGAGGCATAGGCTGCGGCCCCTTCGCTGTCCATGGCGCCGGATTCGGCGTAGCGCACGGAATTGTAAAGGCTCTCCCAGGTCAGTTCGACATATTCATCCATTCCTACGAGGTCATAGCGCGGAAGGGCTCTGGAAGCGATTCCGAAGTTGCCTTTGTAGTTGACATTGACCTTGTCCTTGCCGCCTTTCTTGGTGGTGATGACGATCACACCGTTCGCACCTCGGGCTCCGTAAAGGGCACCCGCCGAGGCATCCTTGAGGACCGTCATAGTCTCGATGTCGGCCGGGTTTATGGAACTGATAGCACCGTCGTAAGGGACTCCGTCCACGACATAGAGCGGGGTGGACGAGGCGTTCACGGAGCCTACTCCGCGGACCATTATGGAAGCGCCCTCGCCAGGCTGGCCGCCGCCGGAAGTGACCTGCACGCCGGCCACGGTGCCTTCGAAGGATTTCGTGAGGTTACCCACAGGCCTCTTGCCGAGTTCCTCGCCTTTCACGACGCTGGCCGAGCCTGTGAAGGATTCTTTCTTCGCCGTTCCGTAGGCCACGACGATCACGTCGTCAAGCACCATAGCCTCGTCGGTCAGGGTGAAGTTCACCACCGACCGTCCTGCCACATTCTGTTCGGAAGCGGTGTAACCGAGGTTGGATGCAGTCAGCACGGCATCAGAAGGCACTCCGGAAAGAGTGTACTTTCCGTCGAGGTCGGTCACTGTGCCGTTCGTCGTGCCTTTCACGAAGACACCTGCCGAGATGACCGGCATTCCTTTCGAGTCAAGCACCGTACCGCTTACCGTCAGCTTCTCCTGCGCCGCTGCGGACAGAGCCGCAAGGACAAGCAGAGCCAACGAAAAACATATCTGTTTGAAATTCATATTCTTTCCTTAAAATTCCTCTCCGCCGAGCGGGATGTAGGTTTCAACTATCTGAGTGTTGCAGAATTCAGGACGGCCGGTGAACCGGTCTTTTGAATGTGACCTTGTCGCCGTCGACGCTTCCCCTGTGGTCGACGCTATTGCATAACGGGTGAGGGTGTCCCCTCCCCTTTCCGTGAATGTCGCCATCAGGACGTACTTCGTGCCGCTTTCCAGAGCCTGTCCGTCAACTCCGAACGAGAGCGTGAATTTACCGCTGAGATTCATAAGGCTGAGGTTGGATTCCGACAGGTCGACACCCTTCTCCTTAACAATGCTTTCGGCATCGGAAGTGGTAAGTCCGCCCAGGTCGCTCAGCTTGCAGAAACAATAGCGAAGACTCTTCAGATGGAAGTTAAGAGGCTCGTCATCAGCGTAATAAGCCGTTTGGAACACGCCCGTCAGCGAACTGGAAGACGGATGCGAGGTGCTTGTGCCAAGACTCACACCGGCCCAGTCGTAGTACTTCTCGCTGGACTTTGTAGGAAGCGAGTTGACCACGAAGGTGGTGTCGCCGGCATCGCTGACGGCAACCGTGCCGAGCGTGTAGGAAGTGGAGGCGCTGAGGGAGTACCTTGAGGTGAGGCCTTTCTCGCCGTTGACCTTCGCAAGAGATGAAGCATCGGAGGTTTTCGTTCCTCTTGTCTTGACATATTCCTTGAAAAGGTCCGCCGATGAGTTGAAATAAAGCTTGAACGAGCGGGTGGAGGTCATCAAGGTGGTGAACTCTTTCACTCCGCTGCCTTTCCAGTTGACCCACAAGCAGTTCGACGGGTTGTAGATGCCGTTCGTTCCGAGATAGAGGGTCTGGTTGAACCAAGCCGCTCCCTTGATGTCCGGGATGGATGCCGTGTCGTCCGCAAGAGTCTTGGTGTCAAGCCTGTAGAGCGGAGTCGTCGCCTGGCCGTCGGTGTTGATGCCGAAGGCCACGATGCTGTAGGAGGTCTCGCTGTAGAGAGGGCTTTCAGTGTAGGCCGCCGTACCGCAGTAGGTGTACTGCTTGATTCCGGAGGCTTTGTCGTAACCCGCGGCCTCGATGGAATTGACGAAGGCCTTGAGGTAATAGTCACGCAGGTCGTTCTCCGACATCGCGTTGAAATAGGTCGTCGGGACTCCGAAGAAGATGTAGCGGAAGTCCGCCACGGCGTACACGTTGAAAGTCGCGTAGTCCGCTCCCGTCTCGACGAGCGACATGATGATTTGAGGAATATCCTCGGTCTCCGGGAGGGTCGTGAATTCCAGGGTGCCAGGCTCGGAGTCATTGACATAGTCGTCCGAGGACATAGCCTTCAGGCTGAAGACATAGTCCTTGGAGGCCTCGAGGCCGTTGATCTCTACCGAAAGCGAAGAGGTCTTCCCGCTGAAAGGTCCTACTGAATATTCATAAGACTCAGCTCCGTAGACTCCTTTCCATTGGATGATGGTCTTGGACTTGTAGGCCGCGACGAGTTCAGGCACCGGCGCTTCGAGCGTGGACACTCCTTCCGTGGTGACGCTGAAGGTCACTGTCGGGGAGGCTGTGTATGAGCCGTTGGTCCCCGCGTCGGCGCGGAGAGTGACCGTGTAACGCTCCGATGGCTGCAGACCGCTGAAGGTCACCGAAGTCTCTCTCTGCGAGATTTCGTCTCCGCCGTTGAAAGTGTAGGTGTAGGAGCCTGCGTCGGTGACGGTCTCCCAGGAGAGGGTGAAGCCTGTGCAGGTCAACTCCGTCACATAGGCCTCCGGAGTCGGAAGAGCCTGAGGCTCAGGAGTCTGCTCCTTCGAGCAGGAAACGGCTGACATCACGGCACAGACGGCCGCGAAGAAGAATATCATTGTCTTTTTCATTTGCTGACCGTGACTTCAAGTTCCTTGTAAAGTTTGCCGCCGTTGGAGAGCGTGATGGTGGCTTCGCCCTTGGAAAGACCTGTTACAGAGAGTATTCCTCCATCGAGAGTCGTCTCTACGATGCCTTCGGAGGACACGCTGCATGACACGACATTGACGGTAGGGAAATAATCCGAAAGGTCGATCTTCACCGTCTCGCCCACAGAAATCGAGCAGGCCGGAATGTCGCCCAGAAAATCCATATAGTGGAGCAGTTCAGCGGTGTCAAGCATCCCCGCTCCCATCTTGCCTGAATATGTCTCCGACAGAGAGCCGCGGAACGGAGCCGCGGAACTCAGGAGAGCGGCCTTGAGGGCATCCGGGGTGAGTCCCTTGCGCTTCGAGTTTCCGTAGTAGTAGGAAACCGCAAGGGCGCAGGCCCCGCTGACGTGAGGACAGGCCATTGATGTTCCCTGCATATAGCCGTAGGATGAGCCTCCGTCATTTCCGACGATCGTGCTGTAGACTCCGCCGTACTGGCTGTCGACATAGGTGTCCCCACCCGGGGCGGAGATGTCAATCCAGGAGCCGTAATTAGTGTAGACAGCGCCGTCGCCCTTGTAGGAATGTGCGGCCACGCTCACGACGGCATCGTCGGCCGCAGGATAGGAAGGATAGTCGACCGCCTCGTTGCCGGCGGCGAAGATGATCAGACCGCCCTTCATCGGGCCGGACTGTTCACCGTTCTCGTCGACACCGGCGTATTTGATGAAATAGTCCATAGCGCGCCTGAGAGCCCCGTAGGTGTTGCGGGTCCAGGTGTTCCAGCTGACCTTGCTGGTGTAGCCCCAGCTGTTCTGGCAGATGACCGCTCCGTTGTCGGCAGCATATTTCATAGCTCTCACGGTGCCGCCTAAGCCTGCCCCGGAACTGCCGCTGTCGCTGTCGCCGAGGCTCTGGAGCGTCATTATCTTCACTCCGTCACCTTTGCCGGATCCGCCGGCTATGCCGTTGACTCCCTTGCCGTTGTTGTTCACGGCCGCGATTGTTCCGGCCACGTGCGTGCCGTGAGACAGGATCGCCGATGTGGTGATCGTGCCGTTGCCGTCGATGAAATTGTAGCCGTAGACATCATCGATGTAGCCGTTGCCATCATCATCGATGCCGTTGTCCGGGATTTCACCCGGATTCTTCCACATATTGTCCGCGAGATCCTCGTGGTCGAATTTTACGCCCTGGTCGATAATGGCCACTATCACGTCGGAATTGCCGGTGGACATAGGCCAGGCGTCCCAGACCCCGGCATCGGCCCCGACAAGCGAAGTGTTACCGAAGACAGAGCCGGTGTTGTTGTAGTGCCACTGCCTCTGCCGGGCGTCGGTGGACTCGTCAAACGGGAACTGCCCCTTCCTTGACACGGAAGCCGCAGCGATCCCCGCAGGTGCGGCCGCCGCGCCGCAGTTCCCGAAAATCGAAGAAGCGCTGAACATCTGCGCATCATCGGCGAGGGTAGGTTTCACTGAATATTCAATACACTCGAGAGATCCGCTGCGGCGGAGCTGCGAGACCACATCGGAAGAATTGAGAGAAGGGTCGAAACTGGCTATGTACCAGCAGTCAAGCCCTTCGGCACGGGTTCTCGCCTCGAATTTCCCGCATTCCGGGAAAAGCCTTTCGAGGCGGAAAGACGGAGTCCCCTCCATCATCCTGGCCACCTCGTCCGCTCCGGCCTTGGCATCGGAAGCCTCGCCGGCCGCTCTCGTTGAAGAAGAACTCTTCACTTTCAGAAGAAGTTCACCTCTCACGGCCACTCCGACCCCTTCGTTGATTATGACCGGACCGGTCACGGAGGCGTTCTCTTCCTGATCAGCCGCATCCTTGGTGCAGGCGGCCGTCACGGCCAGTGCAGCGCAACAGAACAGCGGCAATAAGTTTTTAACAGTCAATAGCATACAATTAATAAGTAAATTCTGAATATGCCACCTGCGTGGTAAGCCCGCCCTTCGTGTCATCGGCGAGATAACCTACCGCATAGACGACATATTTCTCACCTTTTGTGAGTTTCTCGCCCGAAAGGTCGATGACCCTCGAACCCTGGTAAGTCGTGAACGAACCGTACTGCTTGGAGTAGAGGATGTAGGTGTGGGCCGCATAGTCCGGGCTGTCAAGCTCGTCCCACGAAGCCTTGCTCATGTAGTCACACACGAAGGTCTCCGACGAATTGCTCGCCGTGACCGTCAGCAGGTCCCCGTTCTGCCTGATGGTGAACGTCATGCTCGATGCCGGGGCGGAAGCCGAGGAGAACTCCACGGCATCGATGTCCCCGTTGTAGGAGAACTGCGCTTTCGACTCATCGTAGGAAAGGTCGAAGGCCGTGAGACAATAGTCCGTGCGGTCATAAAGGTACGGTCTCTGGTCTGAGGAAAGGCGGTCGGTGTCGACGGTGCCCTTGCTGAGGAAATCCGCAGGAGAGGAGCCGTACTGGACGGCCATATCCTTGATCTGGGAGATTCTGGCCTCGATGTACTCCTTGGCCGTCAGCTTCTGATAGTCAGCCTTCCTCACCACTGCGTAGACATAGGTCTTGGACGCATCCACAGGTTCGACCTGCACTCGGCACGTGGAAGTCGTTATGCCGCTGACGGTAATTTTGTAGTTCTTGTAGATTTGCTGCTCGGATTTCTTCGCGCTCTGCACGATGCGGACCTTCAGCGGGCGCACTCCGGAACAGTTCAGCTGGACTTCTCCGGTGCGGTCCTTGCCCGTGATGTTGGCGTCCACGTCGAGCGTGAACTCGGTCGCAAAAACAGATGAGACTCCGATCCAGTCCTCTGAAGAGGTGACCTCGGCCTTTCTGCCCTCCTTCGGGCCCGAGATGGCATATTCACAGACGATCCTTCCTCCGTCCGCGTCGGTCTTGATGACATTTCCCTCCACCACGAAGGTGGAATCGACGGTCTCTTCCTCACTTCCGGTCTTCCCGCAGGACAGCAGGGAGGCCGTGGCCGCGAGGCCGATGAATATGTAACTGAACGGCTTCATACTACTTTACGAATGTGAACCTGTACCAGGCGATGTTCGAGGCGGCGCCGGTGGAGGTGTTGTAGCTGAAGGCGAAGCCGACATATTCCTTGCCGGATTCCATGTCCGAATAGTATTTGAGAGGGAATCCCCTCCCACCGTCGGCCACGCTGTAGGACGAGAAACTGCTGCTTTCAATGTAACTGTCCACCACAACCGAAGGAGCCTTGGCGTTGTCCCAGTATTCCGCCGTGGTGATGCCGATGCCGAAACTGCCGGTGGTGGTCTCTGTCGGAGTGAACATAAGGATTCCGGTGTTCTCGTCGTAGGTGATCGTGAAAGCGTCGGAGGAAGGAGGCACCTTGCCGGTCTTGAACTTGCAGACGGCCACATTGCCGCTGTAGCCCCAGTTCAGAGTGAGGTCAAAGGCCACAAGGCAGTAGTCCGTGTCCGGCGTAAGGCCGCTGGCCGTCGTGGAGATGTAGCCCTTGTAGAGCCTGCTCTTGAGCGAGAACGGTGTCCCGTACTTCTCCTCGTAGCCTTGCGCATATTCCTTGATCTGAGCCACGGTAGCCTCCACGAAGGCCTTTCCGCTGGAATACTTGCCGTACTCGGCCGCGGTGACGAAGGCGTAGAGGTAGTAGGTGTCGGACATCGAAGGGGCGACGGTGAACATCGCCGTCGTCTCCTTTATGTCGTTGACATCCAAAGTGAATGTCAGCTGGTTGTTCACGACATAGTCCGGGTTGGCGCTCTGGATGACGGTGACTTTGACATCCTTCGCTCCCTCCATTCCCAGGACCACGGTGGCGGTTCTGGAACCGTCAGACTGATTCTCGGCGACTTCGAGGCTTATCGTCCTCGTCTGCGATCCGGCGACCTTTGAGACGGTGCCTCCATCTTCAGCCTTGCTTCCGGTAGAGATCCAGTCCTCTGAACAACCTGCGGTGATTTCCTCGGAAGCGTGGTCTCCTGTGACGGTGACCGACAAGTCAAGGGTCGAAGCCGCAGCATCGGTTTTCACCACATTACCCCCGGCGACCTGTATGGTGGTGTCGAAAGTTTCTTCAGCAGAGGTCTTCTCACAAGCGGAAATTGTGACCGCGGACAAAGCCGCAGCCACAATCGCCTTAAGAAGACAGACAGATGATATGTTTTTCATTCAATCACAATTTATTCGGCGACGAAGGTCACTTCGAAGCTGTAGACGGTCAATGTGTTCCAGCCTGTGTAGATGTTGAACCAGGTGTAATCCTCGTTGTCGTTGGTCACGGTGCTGGTGTAAGGCGAACTTGAGCCGGTGTAGGACCTGCTGGCGGACGGAGCGTCGTTCCAGTTCTTTCCGTCGGAACTGAGCTTCATCGTGAGAGAATCCCAGTTGCCGCTCTTGACATAGCTGTTGGCGACTGCTACCATCTTGGAAATCACACCTACAGCTGAAGTGCAGCAGATCTTGGCCTTAGAGACAAAGCTTTCGGCTGTGGCTGTGGCATAATTGACGGAAGTGAAGTCAATCTCGACAGGCAATTTGACGGAAGCGTCCTTTGTCGAGACGGCGTTGAATGTCGCTTTCAGGTCCTTATACTCATCGGTGGCCTCCGCTCCGGCAAGAGCCGCATCGATGGCGGCCTTCACGTCAGCTGCCGTGACGGTGAGCTTGAACTCTACGGCCGTGGCGCTTGTCTGGGTGACCTTGATGGAAACGCTGGTTTCCTTGGTGCCTTTGGCCTTGACGACAATCTCGCCTACCCTCTTAGCACCGGTGTTTGCAGCGACAGTGTAGGTCAGGGCATTATCCTTGTAAGAAGCTGAAAGCCAAGAAGAAGCATCTTCGGAGACAGAAACGGTAGGCTCACCGGTGGCGGCATAGGCCGTGCAGGCGAGAGTGCCGGTCGCACCGTCCTTGTCAACCTTGACAGGGGTGGTGTCGATGTCGATTTCCGGTGCAGGGTTGATCGAGATGACTCCGACATAAGGACGGCAGTCGGTGTTCGAGAACTTGTCGGCCTTGATGACGAGCTGCCCCTTCTTGCCGGTCGGATTGGCGAAGTAGTAATTCTTGCCCTTGTAGTTCTCGTTCGTGCCGGCAACGGTCACTGTTCCGAGCTTGGTGGTGTCGGCCCCGCTCACGATGCAGACGGAGAAATCAGCGGTCACGTCCTTGGTGTAGATGCCGAAGTTTGCCTTGATGAGGGAAGCTCCGGAGAATTCGGCGGCGGAAGAAAGTTCCACTACGCCTCCGGTGATGTTCTGGTAAGCGAGGAGCTGGACATAGCCGGTCGAATAGGAGCCGCCCGACACGCCGTAGTTGCTGTTGACGGAGCCAGGATAGGAAAGGGAGAAAATCATCTTCTTGCCGGTAGGGCCCCACTCTCTTTCTGAATATGAACTTGTAAGGCAGTTGCTGTAGGAGAATGTCTGCTCCCAGTTCTCACCCTCGGCGAGAGCGACGTCGTGGGAGACTACGGTGTCTGCGGTCTTGTAGTTGACTGTCGGAGCGGCGATCTCACCGCGGTTGATGATCAGGCCCTTGCGGTCGAAGACAAGATCGGCCTTGCTTGTCACGACGGTGATCTCCACATCGAAGGTTCCTGGCTTGGCGGCGAACCAGGCCACATAGTCCTTCACGGCCGTCTTGCCGTCACCTTTAAGGGTGATGTTGTCGTACTTGGTGTAAGGTTTGAGTTCAATCTCGTCAAGAGTCTTGGTGACATCGGTGTAGAAACGTCCGGCTATAACCTTGTCGTCACCCACAGCCTTGATGGTCACAGACTTGACCGCGAGGTTCGCGTAGTCGGCAGGAACGCCGGCGAAAGAGATCTTGCCATAGCCGAAAAGATGGCCGACACGTACCGTCTCGCCCTCGTTTACCGAGTTGAACTCACCCCAGGAGTAAGACTCGGTGGCGTTGCACTTGATGGTGGAAGGCTTGAGCAGCATTACACCGGCCTTCGGAGCCCAGGATGTCTGGGTGGCGGCGGACTGGTCGGAAGGAAGGGTGACGATCCAGTTCGTCAGATCCTCTTCCGAATAGACGGTGTAAAGAGCCTCGGCGGGAAAAACTCCGTAGAAGTTGTACTCGGAAGCCTTGTCCGAATCGCTTATGCTGTAGATCGTGCCGTTGAATGACGGGATGTAGGCCTTTTCATCGGCGATGGTGAAATTCGTGTAGTAGCGGCTCGCCGCATACTTGTCCCTGTAGCTGACATAAATTGCCTTTGTCGGAGAATCGGCCTTGGCGATGGCTGCGGCGAACTTGTCACCGGAATTGAATTTGATGTGTCTGGCACCGTCATATTCAGCCCTTGTCGAACCTTCTTCGGAAGCGAGTTTTACGGAAAGGGTGATGTTGTCGCCGCTGTTCCCGGTGAGCGGAGCGGTTTCGGTCTTGGAGCAGCCGGCGAGCACTGCCGCCACTGCTGCGATGTATGCTAACTTTTTCATTTCAATGTCGTTTTACTGTTTGTTGCCACCCTTTTTTACCATTCTGCGTAAGGATCGGAATCGGTGATGATCACGCCGCCGAAGATTCCATATTCAGACTTCTTGACGACGATGTACTGCGCCGAGTACTGTGAATCGGTGTTGCGGACAGCCTTGAGAAGGATGTAGC
>CAVCDF010000160.1:0-21849 GCA_963600795.1 Anaerotignum sp.
GATAAAGATACATTAAAAAGAAGAATTAGCGAAATAAAACATCATTTTTGGAGGAGATGATGGACAAGTACGTCATCTACGGCCTCAAGACCAGGCTCTGGCTTGACATCGCCACCCGCTTCTACAGGTATCCTGACGACCTCGCCAAACAGCTGGCGGCAGAAGGAAGCGAAGACGGCTACGACGACCTTGGAATCCGCACCGCGAACGACTGCTACAAGAAAGTCATCGAATATGCGCAGAAGGTAATGTACGGTTCTCCTCACACCCCTCTCACGCAGGAAGAGTGGACGAACCCGGAGACCGGATTCAACACTCCGCAGGCTTCCTGGATCCTCGGCACATCCATCACCAGCAAGGAGCAGATCAACTACAACTACTGGAACACGTTCCTCGGCACGATGGCTTCGGAGGCCGACTGGGGAATGACGATGAAGAGCTACAGCTGCTACAGGATGATCGGCAAGTCCCTCTACGACAAGATCGGCGACGGCGACTGGCGCAAGAACAGCTGGGTGTCCCCTGACGACGCCGGCAAGAACCCTGCTCCGGCCAAGTACCGTACATCAGTCTCGGAGACGAAATGGAGCGAGATTCCGGCCTACGCCAACCTCAAGTTCCGTCCGGGAAGCGGTTCGCTCACATCCCTGGAGGAAGGTCTGATCGCCTGCCAGCCGATGATGCGCGTTGAGGAGATGTACTTCGACTATTTCGAGGCAATCGCCCACACCGAAGGTGTCGGCACGGCCGCCGGCCTGCTCAAGGACTTCATCAACACCTACAGGTACACCGACGGTTCCTACTACTGCAACGCGTCCAGCCTTGACGCGTTCATCACCGAACTTATGGTGCAGCGCCGCATAGAATTCTGGGGAGAGGGCATCAACTACTATGACTACAAGCGCCTCTCGCTGTCAGTAACAAGAAGCTACGACGGCACCAACTACGACACGGACTACCGCCTCAATTCCTTCAAGGGCTACGTCGCCCCTTGGATGAACTATATGATTCCTGAAACGGAGAAGGACCTCAACCCTGCGGTCATCATCGCTCCTAACCCTTCAGGCGCCATATCAGCCAGCAATTAATTAATGAGCAAGAACTTTTAAGATTATGAACATAATGAAATTCAATGCATTCCTTTGTGCCGCCGCCGCAGGGCTCGGACTTCTGGCCGCGTCCTGCACCAAGAGCGACGAGTACGAAAAAGGACCGGAGACCCCGGACGGCTGCATTTCAGCATACTTCTCTTCCTCCAACAAGTCAAGTTTCGTCATAACTTCCGAGGAATATGCCCAGTCCGACATCCTTTCCCTTGATGTCGAGCGTGCGGTGTCCGACGCTGCGGCCGACGTGCCGATCGTCGTCGTGAGAGCGGACAGCGAATTCGAGATTCCGGCCATAGTCCGCTTCGAGGCCGGAGAATCCAACGCCACGCTCAACGTGAAGATGAACGGACTCAAGGAGAAAACGGACTATTCGTTCACCATCAGAATCGCCGACGAGTACGCTGACCACTACACGATCAGGGACGGATCCGATGTCTACACCGCCAACGTGCTGATCGCCCAATGGGTCAAAGTCGTGGAGGACGGCACGTTCTACTTCGAGAACGAGTACTTCCCGACAGTATATTCCGACATCTACCATCTTGACGGCTACAACCAGTTCTACATCGAGAACTTCCTCGGATCCGGGATCAACCTCGGATTCTCAATCAAGAGCTACGACTCGGTCAACGGAGCGTTCATTCCGTTCTCAGCCGATGACAAGTCCACCTGGGCAGGACAGTTCGTGCCGCTCGACCACTTCCTCAACGACCCTGACGGCAATTCCTACTGGTGGCTTATGAACGACGCGGTCAACCAGGACTACGCTTCCTGGACTCCGGAAGGCTGGACCAGGTCCATAAACTACATCAACTTCTACACAAGCGACGACACGACCTACGAGTACATCGACATGAACGGCTCGACGACATCGCAGACCGGATACCTCTGCTCGTACACCTACATGTCCGACGACAACAATCCGGGCTACGTCTATGTGTACTTCTACTGGAACAATATGGTTGACGGGAAATAAAATCTGAAAGAGATATGAACAATTTATCGATATTTCTCCGCAAGGCGGGAACCGGTTTCCTGCTGGCTGCGCTTTTCCTCGGCGCCTTCACTTCCTGCAAGGACGAGGAAGTACTGACTACTCCTCTGCCTGCGACCAGCGGAGAGCTCTACAACTCGACCGTCAGTTCGCTGACCTTCACCTGGGACAAGGTCGCCAACGCCGTACAGTACGGCTACGAGCTTAAGACCGAGGACGGCACCGCGGTGGCCGCCGATGTCACCTCCGGCACATCCGCGACCTTCACCGGTCTGAAGGACAACACCACATACCTGCTCGACGTGTGGGCATATTCAGCATACGGCTCGCAGTATGAGAAGTCTCCTGTGACGACGCTGACGGCAAGGACCGCCGCTATCGTGCCTCTGGCCACCCCTGTGCTGACCGTCAGCACAGAAGGCGCTGCTACGATCACCTGGGAGGCCATCAAGAATGCCTCCTGCTACAGTTACACCTGCACCTCTGAGAACGGCACGGAGATTTCCGGGACAACCCAAGAGACTTATGTCACCTTCAACGGCATCAAGACCGGAGAATACACGGCCACTGTGACAGCCGTGAGCGATCAGGAAGCCTACAGCGACTCCGAGCCTGCGACGGCCACATTCTCCTATGTGCAGTCAAGGGATGAAAGCTGGAGAGCAAGCGGAACAGTCAACGACGGCGCCGACAACACCTGGACAGCGACGCTCGTAGCCTGGAGCGACGGATCGTACACTCTGAAGAACTGGTACAACGTGGAAGGCTACGACCTCGAATTCACGGTCAACTCGGACGGTACGATTTCGGCGACGAACTACTACGCCGACTACTATCCGGACATCTGGATCGCTTCCGGCGATGAAACCGACTACGGATGGGTGGAAATCTACACGACAGACGGCTACTCTTCCTTCACCGGTGACAAGACAGGCGGCGAAATCTGGTTCTACAGCTATAGGACAAAAGGCTACTACGATTTCACCTGGACCGGAGCCTCCGAGGGCAGCCCGGTCGACAAGCTTGTGGGAACCTACACGCAGGACAACTCCTATCAGTTCTGGTACAACAGCGCCTGGGGCAACTATTCCTCCACGAACGACATCACCGTCGCCAAGGTGGATGACACTACCGTCAGCATAGAGGGATTCGTGTACGAAACCTCCGACGGCGGCAAGGTCATCAACGCCACCTTCGATCCGGAAAAGGGAACCCTCACAATCGCGCCTCAGATGGTGGACGACTGGTACAAACTGGCCGGTCAGAATGCCCTGACAGAGTCAGTCACCGCCACCTGGAACGACGGAGTCATCACCTTCGGAGACTGGAGTCTGTGGTATGACGGTTATGCTTATGCCTACAGCACGAAGACAGTCCTCACAAAGAAATAACAACCTTTAAAAGTCAATGAATATGAATGCAATGTTAACATCCGTGCGCAGGGTGGCCACAACGGTCGTTCTCGCGGTTCTGGGAGCTGTCGCTTTCTCTTCCTGCCAGAAGTCGGACCCTGTCCAGCTGGCAGCCCCGCAGCCGACCCTCTCCGCTTCTACGGTAAGTTCCCTCACCTTCACGTGGAACAAGGTGGAGAATGCCGCCAAATACATCTACGAACTCGTCCTTCCGGATGGCAGCAAGGTTGACAGCGGAGCCTCCGCAGACACCCGCGTCGAATTCACCGGACTGACGGACAACACGACCTACACGTTCAGAATTGCGGCCACCCCGGCCGACGGCAGCGATGACTACCTTGAATCAACTGTCGCCTCAGTCACAGGAAGAACCGTAGCCATCGTGCCTCTCAAGACACCGACGCTCAATGTCGAGATAGGAGACGAGTCCGTCACCGTCTCATGGGATGCCATCGAGAACGCAGACTCCTATGTCTACAGCTTCGCCGACAGCGGGGCGGCCGGCGTGACAGACAAGACTTCGGTCACATTCGAACTTGAACCGGGCACATACACTTTCTCAGTCTATGCGTCCAGCAAGAGCGAAGCCTACTCATATTCCGAGAAGGCAAGCGTCGAAATCGAAGTCAAGCACGTGGCTGAATGGAAAGCCAAGGGTACGTTCGAAGACGGCGGCGGCAAGATCTGGGCGGCCGAACTGGTGGCCTGGAACGACGGCAGCTACACCATCAAGGACTGGTACAACATCAAGGGCTACAATTTCGACTTCGTTGTCAACTCCGACGGCACCATCAGCGCTACGAACGGATCGACCGACAGTAACGGAAATCCTTGCGTCGAGGCCGGAGACGGTGCGGTTTCAATCTACACAAGCATCTATGACGGTTATGCTTATTCAGGCATGGAAGGCAACAAGGATGCAGGCCAGATCTGGTTCTCAAGCTACAGGACGAACGGAGACTGCATTTTCACCTGGCCGGTCAACCCTACCTCCATGGACAAGGTCGTAGGCCCCTATGCTCAGAACAGCACTTATTATTTCTACTACGACAGCGAATGGGGCTACTATTCTTCGACCAATGATGTCACCATCACGAAGGTTGACGACAAGACAGTCACCATCGACGGCCTCATCTACGCAGCGGCTGACGGCGGAAAGACTCTGACCGCGACGCTGGACGCGGAGATGGGCGCTCTAATAATCAATCCTCAGCCGTTGACCGAGTGGTACACATTCGCAGGCCAGACAGCCACTTCCGGCGTAATCGCCAAATGGAACAACGGCACCTGGACCTTCGGAAGCTGGGAACTGTGGTACAGCGGTTACTATTACGCCTACAGCTACTACGCCACCACCCTTACGAAGAAATAATCTGCCTGAAAGCAAGAATCGGGAGGATGGCCTCAAGCCGGCACGGCAACGAGGTCATCCTCTTTCATTTCAGGCCGGAGCCGGCGCGGTCTCCGCCGGCACCTGAACAGATAGATTTTCATATAAGTCAAAAAAAGTCTAAATTTGCAGAAATTGGCCGAATATGGATTCGCCATCGAAAGCAAAGAGCCGAAGTGGAGAAGCCTCGCCAAATAAAACAGAAACATCTTGAAAATCAAGAATATAATAGCGCCGTTGTTTCTTTCGTTCCTGCTAGGTTCCTGCAGCGGGGAAATGGGACCGGAATATGCCCCCGAAGAAAGACAGCACACGGGCGACGGACCGGTGCAGGTCACGTTGGGAATATGCGGCGGCAAGACCAGAACCGTCTCTGACGCCACAGGAAAAAGGTTTGTCTGGCAGACGGGCGACGCAGTCGGCGTCTGGGCGAAGGCATCGGACGGGACATACACGCTTTCAAATCAGAAATTCTCACTGCTCGCGACAGGAGCCGACGCTTCAGCGGCATACTTCACGTCCACCCTCCAGTCCCCGATGGCTGAAGGGACTTACACCTACTGCATCACCTACCCCGTACCCGAATCGGTCAGCGGCACGGCTGCAGTCTTCACACTGCCTTCAGTGCAGGACGGCAAGGCTTCTGACGGAATTGACATAACGGTTGCGGAACCGGTGCAGGGAAACGAACTGCATGAAACGGAGGAAGGCGGCCCGGTCGCGCAGGAAACTCTGCTCAGGGCCACGATGAAGCACATACTCCATTTCCTTCGGTTCTATATTCCTGAAGGAAGGAACACTCTCGGAGAGCCTGTCAGGACAATAGAATTCACGATGCCGAAGCCGGTCGCCGGAACGGTCTCCGTCGATGTGACCGACCCGTCTTCCGCAACGCTTCAGAACGGAACGTCGACGATGACCCTGAATCTTTCCGAACCGATCGACGGGACTGAAGGAGACTTCGCCCTCGCTGGCATATTTCCTCCGGGCAGTGAATATTCAGCCGACGATGAGATGAAGGTCAGCGTCTATTCGGAGAGCAAATGGTCGGAACTTGACCCGATAAGGCTCTCGGGCAGAAACTTCGAAGCAGGGCACGTCACTGGAGTTCCTTTGAAGCCGGCCGAAGTCAAGAACCTTTACAGGCTCACGTTCATCCTCTCGTCCAACAACCTGGGCGAAGACCTGACGGACATCACGCTCACTCTCCCGGAAGGTGTCCAATGGCCGAACACTTCGTCCAATGTTCTGAAATTGAACAATGCGGACGGCTCGCCGATCAAAGCTGGAGATTCGTTCGCTTTCACAGTCAAAGACGAGACCGCTTTCCGCGCCATATCTTCAAAGACGGCCTCGGTCAGCTACGAATCCGAGAACGCCGTCGTTTCGGGAAGCCTGACAATCGGAGACCTGTCTTCAGTTTCGTCAACGCAGTGCCGTCTTGACTGCCCGTACCTCTACTTCGAGGACTTCAGCGGAGTGGAATCCTTCAGTTCTAACGATGCCTACGGAATCTCCAGCGCCGGAAGCAAGTCCCCGCACTCTTTCCTTGACGGATGGAGCGCGGCCAGGGCAGGCGCACAGGCCGGGACCGCCATCAGAATCGCCTGCAGGCGTGAAACAGGACTCGCCAACTACTCCGCCAGAGCCGACTCGCCGTTCCTGTCCGGCCTCAAGGAAAGCAAGACAGTCAGCCTTGCGGTGCAGTTCGACTACTCGATGAACAGGCAAGGCACGCCTACAATCTCGCAGACCGTCCACTTCGGATGGATAACGACAGACAGCAGCCTGAAGAGCGGCGATGACACTGGCACGTTCCCGGTGGAGTTCGACGTCAACGAGACCACCGGTTCCTACACGAACATCGACCACACCTACAACGCTTCGGGCGACGTGACCCTGAGCGGGGTGCAGGCTCCACTCAGACTCAGCTGGAGGACGGTTCCGGAAACAAACTGGGGAGCCAACAACAACACCTGCTGGCTCTACATAGACAACATAAAGGTAAAGATAAAGAATCAATAAAAGAATATGATGAAAACCTACAGGACAATGGCCGGACTCCTGGCGCTGACACTGCTGTCGGCGTCCTGCTCCCGCCAGTCGAACGGCTCCGACGGCCGCATTTCGTTCTCGGTGAACGCGGACGCCCAAGTCACGGCCGTGACAAGGAGCAATGTGTCGGACTACACGGAATCCATTCCGGATGCCGGAGACTTCAACATCGTGGTCACCAATTCCAGCGGCAGCGAAATCTTCAACGGGAATCTCAAGGACTACGACACGCAGACGACTCTCAAAGTCGGAAACTATTCAGTAAAGGCAAGCTACGGATCCCTCACCGATGAGGGCTTCGACAAGCCTTGCTTCAGCGGAGAAAAGACCTTCGCCGTCACCGGCGGCAGCACGACCGACGTGACGATCCCCGTCACGCTTGCCAACTGCATAGTCAGGATAGAATGCACCGACATCTTCAAGGCTTACTACACCGACTACACCTTCACCGTCAAGACCGGCGGCGGCACTGAAATCAGTTTCCCGAAAGGAACTGAGCAGGCAGCGTTCGTCGATGCCTACTACATCACCGTCTCCGGCACCCTGACCAACCAGGCCGGCAAGGAAAAGACTTTCTCCAAGGAATACAGGTCTCTTTCTCCGAAGACCTGCTACACAATAGGATTCAACGCCTCCAACGTAGGCGGCAGCTCGGTCACGATCACCTTCGACGGCAGTGTGGAGGACGTGAATCTTGACGAGGTGGAACTCAACAAATAGAAGACAGAGGATATGAAGAAGCATATACTGATCACAATTCTGGCCGCAGCCACGATGGCGGTCTCCTGCAAGGAAGACAATTTCACCTACAAGGTGGACGGCAACAACGGCACGCTCTCGTTCGACGGCCTTTCCATCGGGGTTTCCGAGGACGTGAACAAACTCACCACAAGGGCGCAGGAAGCAGGAGGAGACTACACCGTGATCCTCCGCGACGCCGCCGACAAGATGGTCTGGCAGAAGACATATTCAGAGATCGTTTCATTGGGCAGCGTGACGCTTCCCGCCGGCAGCTACAGCCTGGAGGCACGCTCCACAAGCGAGGACGTGCCTGAAGCCAAATTCGAGGCCCCGGTTTACGGAGCGACGAAGAGCTTCACCATCAAGGCCGGAGTCACCACGACTCTCGGCTCGCTGACCTGCACCCTTCTGCAGGCGGTGGTGACGGTCGGGTACAACGACGAGTTCCTCAAGTCAGTAACGGGAGACGGAGCCACGACAGTCGAACTGACATCCGGCTATCCTCTTGAATATGCCCTGTCCTACAACGGCGGCAGCCCTACGGTGGAAAGCCGCAAGGGATATTTCGCCGTAAACGGCAGCGACGCCACCATCTCTCTGACGTTCAAGGGTTCGATCGACGGAAAATCGCAGAGGATGAGAACCTCGATCACCGGAGTCAAGGCAAGGGACTGGCACGTCGTCACGATCCTGAAGAAAGTCGACGCTTCCGGCAACGCCACCTTCGGAATCGAAATAGACGGACTCGTGGTTGACAAGGACCTCGAGAACGATGTGAGCGCATCCGAAGACGGCGACGGGAACGACCCGAACGCTCCGACGGGAGACGGCGGAATCGAACTCGTCAGCACCTGCTCCTACGACATCAGCACGGCCATCACAGTACCGGCCACAGGAACATTCCCGCTGACGATGCAGGCCAAGATTCCTAACGGAGCCAGGAAATTCACGGTCGACATCGCTTCCACAAACGAAGACTTCATCAATTCCGTCAATTCGGTAGGCGGCACGACCCTCGACCTCATCAATCCTTCCGAGGCGGCTATGGGAATATTCGACATAGTGCCGTTCCCTCACGGATCCGAACTTTCCGGCAAGACAGAGATCGACTTCGACCTTTCCGGAGCGCAGACTCCGCTGCTCGCCTTCCCTGGCACCCATACGTTCACGATGAACGTCATCGACAACAAGGGCTGCCGCAAGAGCATTCCTATAAGCCTTCAGGTACTTTAACGCAAAGGAGGATCAGCAATGAAAAGAAACACAACCGCAGCATTGGTTCTTCTTGCGCTTGCAGCCGCAGCCTGCACACAGGTAGAGCAGTTTCCAAGAAACAAGGGTTCGGTCTCGTTCGACATAAGGATGAACGAAGCCACGAGAGCAGCGATGACAGACACGGAACTTCTCTCATCGGCTAAAGTGATGATTTACAAGGGGGATTTCTCCGGCAAGGTCCGTGAATACACCTATTCGAACATTCCTCAGCAGATCTATCTCCCGGCCGAAGACTACAGGGCCGACGTCGAAGCGGGCGAAATCGTGAAGGAAAACCCTTCGACGGCCTCCTGGGAGCAGAAAAGCTACAAGGGTTCATCGGACTTCACCGTAACGGCCGGAAGCGAGACCAAGATCACGGTGACGGCCAAGGTCAGCAACGTCGTGTCCAACGTCAAGTTCGACTCCGGCCTGTCTGACATATTCGCAAGCGGATACGCCTGCACGGTCGGGCTCAGCGCCGACGGTTCAGCAGGAGCGCTCGACTACACCGCATCAGAAAGCGGCAGAGACGGATATTTCATCACAAGCGGATTCGAGCCTTCCCTCTACTGGAAATTCAGCGGGACGCTGAAGAAGGACGGATCGGCGTTCACGAAATCAGGAGAAATCAAGGCCGTGGAAAACGGAAAGAGGTACAACCTGACCCTGAAATACACGGAAACGGACGGCACGCTTGCCTTCGACCTTCTGGTGGACGAAAGCGTGAACACCGTCAACGATGAAATCATCTTCGAAGCCACCTCCACAGGTGTCGCACAGACGGCCAAGTACGAAATCTGGGCAGGGCACTTCACAGCCCACGCCGACGTTGACGAGACAGTTTACGACAGCGGCAAGGTCGGATTCGACGTCCGCGAAAAAGGCACCGGAAACTGGACAAGGGTGGCCGCCACCCGCGACTCCGAAGGCTCCTACAGCGCGGACATTACCGGTCTGAACCCGTTGACCGAGTACGAGTACCGTCTTGCAGTCACCCAGACAGGCTCGACGGAAGAAGAGTACCTCGACGCCCCGGCGACCATCACCACAGACAAGGCCACGGCCGTGCCGAACGGAGGATTCGAGACGACTTCGAACGACGAAAGCAGCAAGTACCTGTCATTCTACGACCCGTCTTCTTCCGATCCTACGCTCCAGAAGATGTGGTGGGGCAACGGCAACTACGGAGCGACGCTCGTGGGCTCAAGTTCCGTCATCTGCTACCCAAGCACCTCGGACTACAAGGAAGGGAGCCAGTCTGTCTGCCTGCAGTCCCGCTGGGTGGTCGTGAAGTTCGCGGCGGGCAACTTGTTCAGCGGACATTTCGGCGAACTGATCGGAACCAACGGAGGTACCGTCTTCTTCGGAAGGCCGTTCACGGCCAGGCCTACTGCCCTGCGCTTCTGGATGAAATATTCGGGAGGAGTCATCAACCGCGAGTCAAGCAACGTGCCTGACGACGGAAAGAAAGGCAACTACGACAAGGCATCGGTCAGGGTGGCCCTCGGAACCTGGGACTACAGAACCTACGGAGGTGATGCCGACAGCCCTGTCAAGTTCGACACGACCGATCCGACGACTTTCGTTGATTTCAGTACGGACGCATCCACAATCGCGTTCGCGGAGAAGATAGTGAGTTCCGACAGCACCAACCCTGCCGCGGACTGGATACAGGTGACTCTGCCTCTTGACTACAGGAACCTGACGACCTTCCCTACCCACGTCATAATCAGCTGCGCGGCAAGTATGTACGGTGACTATTTCTCGGGCTGCGACGAGAGCCGCCTGTGGCTTGACGGTATGGAATTCCTTTACGAGTAAGCCGATGAAGACAAGACTGCTGCAGGTCCTTCTGCTTTTGGTTCCGCTTCTCCGGCCTTCACCGGCCGAAGGGCAGAAGCTCGACCGCGGAATAGACATCTCCTCGCAGTCCTGCTTCATCCGGAAGGGCACGTGGATGATTGGCGGAGGAGCCAGATACAACCTGCACAACAACGACAGGGCACGTTTTCTCGTCGTCAGCGGAGTGAATTCCTCCGGCTACACCCTGTCGGTAAGTCCGGCGTTCTGCTATATGTTCAAGGACAATTTCGGAGCCGGAGTAAGAATCGGATACAAAAGGAACATGTTCCAGCTGGATTCGGCCAGTTTCAGCTTCGGAGACACCGATCTGGGCCTGTCCGACTACCACAAGATAAACCATTCCTTTGAGATACAGGGAATAGGGCGCTACTACATCCCGGTAGGCTCCAGCAGGAGGCTCGGCCTCGTGAACGAACTCCAGCTGGCGTATTCCTGCGGGCAGGGAAAGGTTATGGACGGTCACGGGGAATCGGTCGTGGCCACCTACGAGACCACCGGCTCGCTGGGCATCAACTTCTGCCCGGGCTTCATGGCCTTCGTCACCGACAAGCTGGCCATAGACGTCAGCGTGAACATGCTCGGACTCCAATACGACTGGGCCGACCAGTCACACAACAGGGTCACTTCCGGGAACAGAAGCACTTCATTCATCAACTTCAGGGTGAACCTGCTTGCAGTGGGCTTCAGCCTGTACTATTATCTGTAGTCATCAAGTGAAAAGGTCTGCTTTGATATTCATAATCCTCCTGGCTGCCGGCTTGAGCCTGAAAGCCGAAAGGAGAGACACGACTTCAGTCGGGAAAAGGGGACCCGACAGGCTGTTCATGCCGAAGGGGGACTTCTCCGCCGGCGTGCAGTTCTTCTATGTCGACCTGAACAGCAGCGACAGCGAATATCTACTGCTGCTCCAGCACCTGGACGCCAACGGCACGATGATGTCGCTGGCTCCGTATCTCGACTACACCTACCGCGACAACAGAACGGTAGGACTCCGCGCAAAGTACTCAAACGCGAAGGGAGGAATCTCGAACGCGGACTTCTCGATGCTGAGCGACGACCTCTCGCTCTCGATGAGCGACATCCGGGCCAGCTCACGCACAGTCCAGGCCGAAGTCTTCCACCGTTCCTACGCCGCCCTTGACAGACACTCCCGAATCGGAGTCTTCACTGACCTGTCGCTGGCATATTCCTACACCAGAACTTCGTTCACCTACAACGAGGAGACTCTGGACACATATTCAGGAGCCAGCAAGATCAGGCTTTCAGTCCACCCCGGACTTATGATCTTCATGACGAACAACATCAGCACGCACGTGTCGATCGGCATAGGAGGCGCGACGTACAACCACGTCGATTATTACAAGAACGGCGAAGTGACAGGCTCGAGAGACTATTCAAAGGTGCATTTCATGCTTGACATCCTCGACATTTCGTTCGGACTGAGTTTTCACATCTAGAAATTTTCTCCGGCTGCCATGAGAAAAACTTACTCTTTGTTCCTTTTCCCGGTGCTGGCAATTTCCGGGTCCTGCATCAGCAACGACATACCGTACCCGAACGTCAACGCCTCCATCGTCAGCATTGAAGCCGATTTCGCCAAGTCAACGGCGATCAACAGCGACGACCGCACGGTTCTGGTGACACTGGAAGAAGCGGGTGACATCAGCAAAGTCAACATCCGCAAAGTGGAATTCAACGATGAAGCGGTAAGCGCATCGGAGGACATTACCGGGCTGAAGGACCTGTCCTCCCCTCTCAGCGTGACCCTCAGCGCCTACGGGCAGTCACGCGACTGGGCGATCAAGGCCACGCAGCCTGTCGAAAGATACTTCACCGTGACAGGTCAGATCGGAGAGACGGCCATCGACGCGGAAAACAAAAGAATCATATTCAGCGTTCCCTCCGGAACCGATCTGAAGAATCTTACGGTCCTGACGATGAAGCTGGGGCCGGAAGGTCTGACGGCCTGCTCCCCTTCAGCCAAGGAAATGCACGACTTCAGCGACACAGTGACTGTCAAGGTCACCTACCGCGACGTCACCGAACGCTGGACAATCTATGCGGAAGAAGTCGAGTCGGCGGTCACGATGACGGCTCCCGACGTCTGGACCAGAGTCGCCTGGCTCAAGGCATCCGGTCTGGAAGACCGCAGCAACGGATTCAGGATCAGGGAATCAGGTTCCGCTGAATGGAAGGAGGTCGAGGACGTAACCCGCTCCGGAGGAACTTTCTCCGCGGCTGCCGACGGCCTGGAACCTCTCACTGAATATGAATGCTGCGCCTACAGCGGCGAGGATGTGTCTGAAATCTTCACATTCACTACGGAAGCCGAACTGCAGATTCCGAACGGAGGATTCGAGACCTTCAGCAACGACGAATCGTCAAAGTACTGTTCATTCTATGACCCGAGGTCGACGGACCCGACGCTCCGGACGAAATGGTGGGGCAGCGGCAACAAGGGATCGACCACGGTCGGATCCAGCTATGCAATCACAAAACCGGACGGGACTGACAAGATGGAAGGTGAATATTCATTGAAGATGGAGTCGATGTACGTCATCATAAAGTTCGCGGCCGGGAACGTCTTTTCCGGTGAATACGGCGGCAATGTCGGCGTGTCCGGAGGCAAGGTCAGGATGGGCCGTCCTTTCACCCTGCGTCCGAGGAAACTGACTCTCTGGCTCAAGTACAAGTGCGGGAAAATCCAGGAGAAGACGCTCGGCGGCTTCCCGGAAGGAGACGAAGTCAAGGTCGGAGACAACGACAGGGGTATAGTCTGGATCGCGCTCGGCACCTGGGACAGCCGCACCTACGGCGGAACTGAAGAAAGCCCCGTCGAAGTGAACACGACTGACAAGAGCACGTTCTTCGACCCTCAGGGAAAGGATGTCATCGCCTACGGAAAGTACGTCACCGACAAGGACACGGACTGGACGAAGGTGGAAATCCCACTTGAATATGTCTCCACGTCCATACGCCCGACGCACATCATCATTTCCTGCGCGGCAAGCATGCTGGGCGACTACTTCACCGGAAGTCCCGACTCGATACTCTGGGTGGACGGAATGCAGCTTGAATACTGATTCCGGACATTTCTGACAACAAGGCGGACCGGCCCCAGCAGTCCGGAAGGAATCAGCGGAGCGTCGGCCTTGTAGAAGCGCCTGATCGAAGTCACCTGATGCTTCTCTCCGGGCTGCACATCGCCTATCATACGGTTGCGCCAGAGGTTGGTCACCTTGATTTCAAGCACGTTCTCCCCTGCTCTCAGCAGTCCCCTGATGTCACCGGTGACGAAAGGAGCCTTCCAGAGGACACCGGCAGGAGTTCCGTTGACGGAAATGTCGGCGATGTTCTTTACAGAGCCCAGGTCGAGCCGGGCACCCCTCGCTCCGGCGACCTGCAGGGAGTCAAGCGTGAAGGAGGTCCTGTAAACGGCAGTGCCGGAGAAATACTTTACGACAGGATTCTCCTTTTCTGTCCAGGAGACCAGTTTCGTGAACTCCTCGTCCGCGGTGCCGCCGTTCTTCTGCGCGAAATGAACCTTCCAGACACCGCCGACAGCGACGGAAGACTCCTCGATGGATTCGGATGGGACCGTGTCTGTCGACACCGTATCGGATGGGACCGTGCCAATCTGCTGCAGGGCCGGGTCAGCCGGTTCCTGAACGGAAATCTGCGGCTTGTCCGAGAACACTATGAACCGTGCATCGCTCGAAATCATCCGCACAGTTACCGTCGTGCGCTCCCCCTCCCTGACGGCCTCAGCTTCAGAGACCGAACCGTCCTCAGGATTGAAGACCGAAACGCATTTTCCTCCGTCCCTGAAACTGAGCCTGGCCACGCAGTCCTTTCCGGTGAAGTTGCGTACCCAGTAGACCTGAGTGCCGTCGGAGAGCTGCCTGTGGACGTGGCGGAATGTGCCGTAGCCGTCAGCAGGGACACCGGCTCCGGTGGCAGGGCTTTCAGACAGCCGGACCGCTTCGAAATCGGGAGCGATGCCGCAGAGCGAAAGGCAGCGCTGAAGGCTGCAGGCAAAGACATTCTTCCTTCCCGTGTGCCAGATGTCGTCCACGATGGCGGAGAAAGTTCTGTCGTCGGCAAGAAGTCCGGCACAACGCTTCGGCTCGGAGCCGCATATCACCACCCCGGCATCGGCGAACTCCTTGATGCGCCTGAGAATCTCCAGCGACATCGTCTCGCAGTTCCTGTCCATCCACAGCACCCTGTAGGAAGCGCCGGATCCGCTTGTCAGACGTCCGTTCTCCGGTCTGACGCCCGAAAGAAGGACCGTAGGGTTCGCGAAATCATATTCATAGCCGTCCGGAACCTGCGGGAGGGTGCTGAAGGTGCCGCCTCCGTAGAGCGATGTGATGTTGAAGTCTTCTCCATAATAGAGCAGGATGTCAGCCACCGCACGGCCCTGCTGAAGCATCGAGCTCGAACGGGCGAGATAGCCGGTCAGGACCCAGGCATATTCACCCCAGGTCTCGTTTCTGTGGAACCACTGCCCGTAGCGGAAAAGCTGAAGTCCCGGCAGATAGCTGTCATTCGGCTGGGAGGCGGACTCGTGGATGACGAACCTGTTCAGTCCGGCGCTCATCGCCACGTCGGCGACATATTTCATGTTCTCCGGACAGTAAGTGTAGGCCCGTCCTTCGTCACCGTTGACCGAAAAGGACTCGCCGGCTACGATGTTCTGGCCATAGATGTGGGACACCGAGGCCGATTCCCTTATGTCGCAGACGGCGGAAGCCACGCTG
Source organism: Anaerotignum sp. (assembly GCA_963600795.1). Classification (GTDB taxonomy): domain Bacteria; phylum Bacteroidota; class Bacteroidia; order Bacteroidales; family UBA932; genus Cryptobacteroides. The sequence goes on from CAVCDF010000160.1 coordinate 15,585, forward strand.
GAACCCGTAGGAGTGTTTTCCATCCAGATCGCCGCCATCGGCACCGTGGAAGTGATCTTCGGATCCATACCGTCACCTACATAGGCGCGTCCGCCCTCGTGTGACTCGGCATAGCGTCCCGCAAGGCCGTATTCCTTCACGATGTCATTTATCCTGTCGTAATTCTCGCAGAAAAGTTCCCCGAGGGTTCTGCGCCAGTCCCAAAGGAAACGCTCGCTCGATGCAGAGCTCCCGATCACCTCGCCGGCGAGGACAGGCAGCCACGGAAGCGGGCTGTAGCCCCGCCTCCTGCTGAACTCCTCCAACAGTTTCGGAGTCCAGGTGTAGGATCCTGCCTCATAGCTGTCGGTGAGCAGATAGCGGATGCCCCTGCCGCCGAGCATTCCCCCGGCGGCCTCCTTGTAGAGGTCGACATAGGTTCTGAAATATCTCATCCAGGCATCAGGATCAAGCTTGTCAACCTCGAGGCCGGTCGCATCGGGAGAGGCGGGATGGTTGATCTTTCCGGTAATGGACCAGCCGAAACGGTAGATCCGCCAGCGGCCCGCCGGCAGGACGCAGTCCAGTTTCCCGTCCGCTGACATCTTTCCCGTAAGGTCGACCACATCGGAGACGCGCACGGCGTCCTTTGAATAAGGAGTGTGGAATTTCTTGAAATCAACCGTGTTGACGAAACCGCCGAGCTCCTGCACGTGGTCCACCTTGGTGACCGTGAACAGGTCAAGGGAGATCAGTTTCTCTCCACGCACGCGGAAATGCGTCGCCGTGGTCGGAGGTATGTCAACCGTCGTGTACGGAAGGAGCGCGGGAAGGATGCCACAGACCTTGCGCCAGGTGACGCCGTCATTGCTGCATTCGAGGATATTCCTGCATTCCGCTTCGCCGGAGCGGGGTCTGGAACCCATAGCCATAGTTTTGAGAGTCAGAGCCTTTATGGTCTGTGGCTTGCGGAACGTGCAAGTGATCACGCTGTCGCTCTCCTGCACTTCAGCTCCCATAGCGTTCATCGACCGGTCTGCGTTCGGCAGCCTTACGGCCAGCACGAAGAGGTCATGGCCATAAGGCTCGACCTCGATGCGGTCGTTGAAAGTGGCATAATCCTGGTACGGGCCCACTACCCTGTACAGGGCCGGAAGGGTCATCGAAATCTTTCCGCCCCGGGTATCGACGGATCTCCACTCGAGCTTCTTGATGGCATCCTCCGGTCTGACCCAGGTTCCTCCGGTCGAACTCCAGCCGGGAGCGCTTGCGACTGTCACTTCGAAACCGAGGGAGTCGGCAAGCGAAAGGGCGTACCTGAAAGCATCTTTCCAGCCTTCGGAAAGATAAGGGAGCCTGACCTTGGCGGCTCTCGGCATATTCACACCTCCTGCGTCGAACTGGTGGAAGCCGCCGAGACCGATGCGCTTCATCCATTCGAGGTCCTTCCTGATCCCCTCCTTCGAGACATTGCCGTCCATCCAGTGCCACCAGACCTGAGGCTTGGCGGCCTGCGGCGGAGAAAGGAAGGTTCTGGCAAGAGACGAAGTGTCAGCCTCCGGAGAACATGCCCGTATGCCGCGTGCCGCCGTTCTGCCGGACAGACAAAATGTCAACAGCAGCATTGACACAGCTAGAGATTTCCTTATGACCATATGCTCCCTGTTAGATTGCTAAATTATCATTCGATTTCAAAGATAAGTCTTTTCATCTTTGAAAAATGACGCATAACGTTCAATTTTTGACATTTCACAGAAAATGCCCGACACTGACATCCTCTGTGGCATTGAACGTGCAAGGAGGGGCGGCAGAGTTAATTGGTTCTAATAGGTTTTTTCAATTCTACCTTTAATCTTGAGAAACTGTTCTCATACGTTTTATTCATAATTAGGTTTGTATTAAGTGGGAAAGGTCGGGGCTGTGAAGTTCCGACCTTTTTTTCACACCTGCAGCCCGCTGTCCCGCTCCTGGAGCACCCCGGCGGAACCGCCTGACTGAAAGAATTGGCATTTCACCGCCAAAACGCTATCTTTGCATTCATAAAATGAATAATCATCAGTTATGAAAGAGCAGCATTTCGTCACCGCCGACGAGGCGGTGAGAGCGATAAAGTCAGGAGACAGGATTCACCTCAGCAGCGTGGCAAGCGTGCCTATGGTGCTGATCGACGCGCTGGTCCGCAGGGCGGACGCCGGCGAGGTCGAAGACCTGCATTTTCACCATTTCCACACCGAAGGTCCGGCTCCGTACTCAGCCCCTGAATATTCAGGAATATTCTTCGAGCAGGGATTCTTCATCGGACCGAACGTGAGGGCGAACGTGAACTCCGGCTACGCCGACTACATTCCGGTCCACCTGGGCGAATCCCAGAAGCTGTACCGCAGCGGAGCGATCAGGCTTGGAGCCGCAATGGTCCAGGTCTCCCTGCCTGACGAAAACGGAATGGTCTCGCTCGGCACATCCGTGGACTGCTCCCTAGCCGCCATCGAAACGGCCAGGGTGAAGATAGCGGTCGTGAACCCGAACGTGCCTTTCGCCTACGGAGACCTGATTCCGCTGGACACTTTCGACTATCTCGTCAAGGATGACTCTCCGCTGATAACAAAGGCGTTCGCGCAACCTACCCCTACCGAAATGCAGATAGGGAAGAACTGCTCGGAACTGGTGCCAGACGGAGCATGCATACAGATGGGTATCGGAGCTCTTCCCAATGCCCTCGCCACGGAACTGGCCGACCACAAGGACCTCGGCCTCCACACCGAGATGTTCGCGGACGGCATTCTGAAGCTCATCGAGAAAGGAGTGGTCAACGGCTCGAGAAAGAAGATCGACCGGGGCAAGATCGTGGCCTCCTTCCTGCTCGGCTCGCAGGAACTGTACTCATTCATCGACCGCAACCCAGACGTGCTGATGAAGGACATCAAGTACGTCAACGACCCGTGGGTGATTTCAAGGAATCCGAATATGGTCGCCATCAATTCGGCGACGGAAGTCGACCTCACCGGCCAGATATGCGCCGACTCGATCGGCACGCGGATATATTCAGGGACCGGCGGGCAGCTCGACTTCGTGAAGGGAGCCGCGATGTCCGAAGGCGGAGTGTCGATGACCGCGTTCGCGTCCCGCACCAACAAAGGCAAGGCGAAGATTGTCCCTTGCCTAAACCCGGGAGCGGGAGTAGTGACGCCAAGGGCTGACGCCCACTGGATAGTCACTGAATACGGTGCCGTGGACCTTTACGGCAAATCATTGGAAGAAAGGGCGAAACTGCTGATCAGCATCGCCCATCCCGATGACCGCGAATCCCTTGACCGTGCAGCCTTCGAGCGCTTCGGCCCGCATCTGCACACAGTCAGGATCTAAGCCTCCAGGCACGAATCCATAAGCGAATCGATCTGTGCGCGGTCAAGGTTCTGCCCGATGAAGACAATCTTGACCATACGGTCTCCGTACTGAGGATCCCAGTCCCTGCGGAGATTCTTGTCGCGCTTCATCATCTCCTGAAGCTGGTCTTCCGGCATCGTCGCGAACCAGAGGCCGGCGTCCTTGATGGATTTCTGCACGCCTGACTGCTCGAACAGATAGCACTTGTCCTTTTCATCGGCGAAATAGCAGAGGCCCTTGGCCCTTATGATGTTCTTGGGCCACTTCTTGGAGACTGCCCAGTCGAACTTGTTGATGTCGAGGGCAGGCCTGCGGTAATACACATAGGTGCCGATGTTGTATTCCTCCACTTCTCCGCCCTCGTGATGGTGGTGATGGTGGTGATGACCGTGTTCTCCATCGTGATCGTCATCATGATCGTCATCATCGTCGTGGTCGTCGTCAGCGGCGTTGCCATCCCCTTCGATCGCGTCTATCCAGGCTGCGGAAGTCGCGACCTTGTTGAAGTCGAACATCCCAGTGTGGAGAATCTTGTCCAGGTCGATTTCACCGTAATCACACTCGAAGACGGTGACCTTCGGATTCAGCGCCTTGACGATGCTGCGGACTCTGCCCAGTTCCTCCGGCTTCACTTCGGAAGCCTTGTTCAGAAGGACTATGTTGCAGAACTCGATCTGCTGGATCACAAGGTTCTCAAGATCGTCCTCCTCAAGGTTGTCCTTCTTCAGGGCATCTCCGCAGGCGAATTCGCTTTGCATTCTCAAGGCATCCACGACCGTCACGATGCAATCCAGCACCGGGACGTTGGTGCGTGTCCCGGCCGGCACGAGGCGTGGGAACGAACAGATTGTCTGGGCTATCGGGGCCGGCTCGCATATTCCGCTGGCCTCGATGACGATGTAGTCGAAGCGGCCCGTGCGGCAAAGGTCGTCGAGCTGGGCGACCAGGTCCATCTTGAGCGTGCAGCAGATGCAGCCGTTCTGAAGCGGCACAAGGCTGTCGTCGCCTGTACCCACGACTCCGCCTTTCTGGATGAGGTCGGCATCGATGTTCACCTCGCCGATGTCGTTCACGATGACCGCGAACTTGATGCCTTTCCTGTTGTTCAATATCCTGTTGAGCAATGTAGTCTTGCCGCTTCCGAGATAACCGGTCAGAAGGAGCACGGGAATTTCCCTGTTTTCAATTGTCACTGTCATAAACTGCAAGCCGTCTTTTTAGATTCCGGCGACGCAAATTTAACAAATAAAAGCGTAACAAGCATACTGTGACCGGCAAGCTTGAATTCAGCGTTTACAGACGGCAGGAGGTTGTGCAAATGAAGATATTTTACTATTTTTGCACTGTGACGGGAAAAAACGGTCACCTGCGATGCTTGAAGGTATAAAAAAAGATATCGAAAAGTTGATTGCGCTGTACGAAGCCGAAAAGATGGAGCGGGAAAAGCTTCAGGGCGAACTTCTGCAGAGCAAGGCTGACTGTGATTCCTGCCGGAAACGGATCGAAGAGTTGGAACAACAGGTGGACAACCTTCATCTGTCTGAAGCTTTCGGTGCGGCCGGAGACGGAGCCGCAGCGAAGGAAAAGATCGAAAGGCTTATCAGGGAGATAGACAAATGCATCTCCTTGCTGGAGAACTGAGGACTGAAGAACTGAAGATGGGACAGAAGATAAAGATAAAGATCGGAGGCATCGAGTACCCGTTGGTTGCACAATCTCCTGATATGGAGCAACTGATGAGGCTTGCCGCGGATGAGATCAACCAGAAGTTGACCGTCTATGACTCGAAGTTCCCGAACAAGTCGCTGTCCGACAAGCTGGTCTTCGTCGCGCTTAACGAAGCGATCAACAGAATCTCCTACAAGAGAAAGCTTTCGGAGGCCACTGAACAGGCCGGCAAGCTTCAGAAGGATGTAGAGTCCTACATTGAAAATATTGAAAAGTCAGGCCGTTAGTCCCACGTGCTCAAATCAACAAGTTCTTCGGAACCGAGTTTACTCGAGCCGGTGATGACGGGCCAATGTCACCCTTGCGGGGATCGCGTTCCGTACGCGACGGTGGATCTCTGAACCGGTGCGGATCTCAAATCTTATCAATTAAGGTTTCTGACAAGCGACTGGCGGCCTTTTTCTTTCAATCCTTACCCAGACGGTCGGTTTCCGGAACTATGCCGGAGGCCGTTTTTTTTTGCGGCCGAGGTGAAAAAAGGACAGTTTAAACCAATAATGTTACAGATATGTTAAATTTGCTTATAGGAGTCTTGATCGGCGCTGTCGTAGCGCTGGGGACTTATATAATTGTCCGGAGGATTATTCTGAAAGGGCGGAAGGAGGAGATTATCGCCAAGGCTGAAATCGAGGCCGAAAGCATAAAGAAGGACAAGATTCATCAGGCAAAGGAGAAGTTCCTGCAGCTCAAGAGCGAGCACGAGCAGTACATCAACGAAAAGAACGGTCAGCTGCGCGACGCCGAGAACAGGATCAGGCAGAAGGAGAATTCGCTGAACCAGCAGAACTCCGAACTGCAGAGGAAGATGCGCGAGACAGACAATGCCAGGACAAGCCTCGCGGCACAGCAGGACGTCCTTTCCAAGAAGACTGACGAATACGACAAGCTGATTGCCCAGGCGAACAAGCAGCTCGAGACCATTGCCGGGATGAGCGCCCAGGAAGCCAAGAACATCCTGATGGAGAACATGAAGGCAGAGGCGAGGACAGAAGCGCAGGCCTACATCAACGACACTATGGACGAGGCCAGGCTGAACGCCACAAAGGAAGCCAAGAGAATCGTGATCAACACGATACAGAGAACGGCCACCGAAACCGCAATCGAGAACGCAGTCACGACCTTCCCTATCGAGAACGATGAGATAAAGGGCCGCATCGGCCGCGAAGGCCGCAAC
>CAVCDF010000161.1:0-18991 GCA_963600795.1 Anaerotignum sp.
CAAGCCTAAGACCGAGAAACTGACTTATTAGTACACTTTATTGAAAAACTCGGAAACTTATGTCTCTCTTCACCGAATATGATGAATTTTCGAAGTGTGTAAAGCGCTATAAAGGCGACAGGCACGCCATCAAATTCACTTGCCGTGACCAGTTTATGGCAATGATGATGTCGGGGGACTGCGGAATATGCCTTGCTGCATCGTGCTGCCGGAACAGATTTGCATCTTTAAGGCGTCAACGGGGCTTTTCGTGCAAATCTGTCGGCGGCCTTAGACTATAGAAGCCATCAATGTATTCAGATTGGGTATAATTGTGGATAATTATTTTACGGAATAACCAACAGAATCGGACAATGATCGCTTACTCCACCGGAATATCGCGGGCCGGTGTATGTCCTGAGGGGTTTTTCTCCGGAATGGGCATTGTCCCTCACGGTCAGGAAAGGAATCCTCAGCACCTTCATCTGGGGAACCCGTCCATCCGCAAGCATGTTCCCTGAAACGAAGAACATATCTATCAGCTCCCATATTCCTGAATATCTTATCGTCCCCTCTCCCCTGCCGGCAAGTTCCGACGCAAGGTTCACAAGTGGCGATGAATATGCCCGCTCCCCTTCCAGGCTGTCCGTCAGAATGCCGAACGCAGGATTTTCGGGAGTATCGTTGAAATCCCCCATCGCAACTATATTCCTGCATCCCGCTCCGACAAGCGAATCTGACAGCCTGCGAAGGCTTTCCAGGGCCGCTTCCCTCCTCCGGCCCGTCTTTCCTCCATATTTCGAAGGATGATGATTGACAAGAAATGCGATGCTGTCTCCGTCCATACTGCGGAACTTAGCAAGCAGAATGTCCCTGGTCAGCATACGCGCTCCATTCCGGTCCACCACTCCGAACGGTTTCTCTTCAAGCAGTTCCAGTCTTGAGGACCGGTACAGCAGGGCCACGTCTATCCCCCTCGGGTCAGAAGAATCAAAATGGACTATCCGGTAGTCCGCCTTGTACAATGGAGTCCAGTCGAGCAGTTTCTCAAGCACATAGCGGTTTTCAACCTCTGCCACACCGATGACGTCCGGCAGTCTCCCCTCCTGTTCCATAACCCAGAAGACGGATTTTGCAATTGCCGAACACTTCGCCTTGAACCGGCCTCTTGTCCAATGCTTTTTACCGAACGACGAAAACTCCTTGTCCGACGGACTGGCGGAAAGGCTGTCCGGCTTCCAGTCGAAGAAATTCTCGAGATTCCAGAACATCACGGTCAAAGAGTCTTCTCCTCCGGCCAGGGATTTATTTTTGACAGTAAAACTATGATTGATAACATTGGCCGGAAGGAGAAGAAATATCGTCATTATGAAAGTCAGCGTCCTCATTTCCTGCCGCAAATATGCGGCACAAAAACGTAAAAAAAGAACAGAAACATAAACTCTTCATCAAGAAACATAAATATTTTTTTTAATCGTATCTTTGTGCCGCAAAAATATTTTCGAATATGTCACTTAAATGCGGAATAGTCGGACTTCCCAATGTCGGAAAGTCAACCTTGTTCAACTGCGTCAGCTCAGGAAAGGCACAAAGCGCGAACTACCCTTTCTGCACGATAGAACCTAATCTTGGTTCCACCAACGTGCCGGACAAGAGACTCGAAGTGCTGGTGGATATGTGCAAACCGAAAAGCGTGGTGCCTGCGACAGTGGACATCGTGGACATCGCAGGTCTCGTTAAAGGGGCCAGCAAAGGAGAAGGTCTTGGCAATCAATTCCTTGCGAACATACGCGAAACCGACGCCATCCTTCACGTGCTGCGCTGCTTCGACGACGGGAACGTCGTCCACGTGGACGGCAGCGTTGATCCGGTCAGGGACAAGGAAGTCGTGGACACCGAACTACAGATAAAGGACCTCGAGACTGTCGAGGCAAGACTGGCGAAAAGCCGCAAGCAGGCCACAACGGGCGGAGACAAGGAAGCGAAGAAACTTGTCGCCCTTCTGGAACGCTACAAGGAAGCTCTTGAGCAGGGCAAGTCCTGCCGCACGGTGGAACTGCTCAACGAGGAGGAAGCGGCCCTCTCGCACGACCTTTTCCTGCTGACCAACAAACCGGTGATGTACATCTGCAACGTGGACGACGCCTCGGCGGTCAGCGGCAATGAATATGTCGAAAAGGTGCGCGAGGCCGTCAAGGACGAAAACGCCGAAATCCTTGTGATCTCGGCGAAAACCGAATCCGAAATCGCTGAGATGGACAGTTACGAGGACCGTCAGATGTTCCTTGAAGAGATGGGAATGCAGGAATCCGGTGTCGTGAGGCTCATCCAGAGCGCCTATCACCTTCTCGGACTCCAGACTTTCTTCACCGCCGGAGCCGACGAATGCCGCGCCTGGACAATCCATAAGGGAGACAAGGCCCCGAAAGCGGCCGGAGTAATACATTCGGACTTCGAAAAAGGCTTTATAAGGGCCGAAGTAATCAAGTACGATGACTTTATCAGCCTGGGCAGCGAAAGTGCCGTCAGGGCCGCAGGAAAGCTTGCTACGGAGGGAAAGGAATACATCGTGCAGGACGGCGACATAATGCACTTCCTGTTCAACGTCTGATTCAATGGCGAGGAAATGAAAAAGGCTGGCGGAATGCTCCGTCAGCCTTTTTCATAATCCGAAACTGCATCTGCTAATAGAAGCGTGCCCTGTGGTCCTTCACGTCGACGTCGGTCATCATAACCGGCAGAATCATCTGTGAAGCATATGAGTTCATCTGCTGGGCTGCAGTCTTTGCGTCATCCTCGGTGTAGAAAGCGCCTGTGTCGCGGGAATTGACCTTGAAGATGTAGGTGCCGACGGTACCAGCAACCGGACCGCAGATCTGACCTTCCTTGGCGGCGGAAACGGCGCCTATGAACTTAGGGTCAAGACCCTGGCCGGCCATAGTGGCGAACCTTACGTCAACACCTGCGCTGACCGTAGTGTGGAGAGTGTCCGCAATGGCCTGAAGATCGTTCAGACCGCTGATCTTCTGAGCGATGTCGGCGGCAGCCTTCTCAGCGGCCTTCTCTGAATAGAGGTACTGTCCGATGTATTCCTTGGCCTCATCAAGTTTGGCGATGCCTTCCTTGTGGATGCCCTTCACGGTAGCGATGAAGAGGTAATTGTTGTTGACGGTGATGATTTCAGACACCTTTCCGACCTTGTTGTCGAACACCCAGCGGGTGACTTCCTTAGCCTGGTCGATAGAACCGTAGGAGGCGTTGCTCTCCTGAACGGCGTTCATCGTGTGTGAATATACTCCCAGAGAATCAACGGCAGCCTTGTAGTTCTCATACTTGCCTGCGGCAATCTTGGAGAACTTGCTGGCCTGAGCATAGTAGCTGTTGAAAGTTTCGCCGCTTGCAAGGGCAGTCTTGGAAAGGATGGCAACCTGCTTCTTGGCAACAGGAGCGGAAGTCTTTTCAACTTCCACGATGTGGGTGCCGTACTGTGTCTTTACGATGTAAGGCACACCTGTCTTTGCTGTGAACACTGACTCGAAGCCCGGAATCAGATAGGTCTGGGTAAACCAGCCTATGTTTCCAAGTTCACCGCCGTCGGCAGACTTGGTGTCGGCGGAATATGCTGCAGCGACGTTGGAGAAGTTTTCTCCCTTTTTGATCACGCCAAGAAGGCTGTCAGCCTTGGCGACCGCGTCACCCTGAAGAAGGATGTGCTTTACGTAAGCCGAGTCAGGAATCTGGGCGGTAGCGACGATTCTTGCCGCATAGAAGACATTGTTGGCGGAAACGACAGGAGATGTGCCTGTCTGGTTGTTGTCGACGAAATCGCTGATTTCACTGTTGACTGTGGCAAGTTCGCCGGCCTTGTACCAATATTCATTGTATCTGCTTTCAGAATTCTTGGCGACGAACGACTTCACATTGTCGGTAGCGGTGAATTCGTCATAGATCTTTGTCATAGCCTCGTTGGTGGCGGCGATGTCGGCATCCGAAGGCTTGACCTCGAAGACAACATATTCCATATCCCTTGAAGCGTTCTGCTTGAACATCTTCTTGTGGGATTCGTAGTATTGCTTGATTTCAGCGTCAGAAACCTTGACGGTGCTGTCCTTGGCGTATCCCACAGGAACCATCACGAAGTCCACGTTGGCGGTGACGTTGTTCTCGGAAATGGCTCTCTTGAGCATCAGAGGATTCTGGAAGTTGCTCTGAGTGAAGAGGGAACCGTACTTGGCATAGTACTGCTGGGTGTAAACCGTGTTCTGGATGTAGTTCCAGTACTCCTTGAGACGGCCGGTCTGGTCCTGGTCGATTCCGTTCACCAGATTCTGAAGCGCCTCCTTGGAAAAGTTTCCGTTCTCGTCAAGGAAAGCGGGATTCTGCGAAATGACAGGAGAAATCATATCGCCCGCCAGCAGTTCCTTCATTTCTTCGTCACCGACAGTGATGCCTGCAGCATTGGCGTTCTTGATGAAAAGATACTTGTCAAGCAGGTTCTGCCATGCGGCGTTGCGGACCTGCTGCTGCTGCTGCTCGCTTTGCGCGGAAGAACCGGTCAGCATCTCGTTGATGGTGGTGTATTTCTCGACATCCTGCTGGAAGTCAAGATAAGACACTGTCTTTCCGTTGATTGAACCTACATCGTTTCTTGAAGACATCGCATTGAACGCAGTTTCGAGCGTCTGCGGGTCGATGATGAATGACAAAAGGGCCAAGGCAATGATGATAGACACTGCCATACCAGCCTTTTCGCGCGTTTTTTGAAGAATCGCCATTGTATTTTTATTTTATAATTTCCTAAAAAAAGGTATTGGGGTGCGAAGATAGTGATTTTAATTCAATTAACCATTATTTTTTCAGCAAAGGCCCTATAAAGTTCACAGAATCCACCACAATCTTGGTAGAATCCTGCACAACAATGAGGTCGCTGTTGAAAGGTCTGAATATAATCGTGTTTCTCGCCATCTCGTCGGAACGCATTCCGAAGCCCTGCAGAAAACCGTCGTTGGAAAACATCCTGACATAGCAGTCGGTGTAGATTTCCTTGTTGGCCTGATCCCAGTACAAAGTGTCGGTTTCAAGAGTCTGCTGACGTATCACGTTCTGAACCACCACATTGCCGAAGGCTGACCAGTATTCTTCCGAACCTTTCTTACTCTTGAAATGCTTCGCGTTGTCCGAATGAAGTACGGTTTCAAGCATATCCCCGTCAGTGTAGGCGTAGGCGTGCAGTCCTTTCGGAAAGAGTTCGTAGGAACTTGTGTCGTTATCGTACCTCTCCATCACGTCAGCCTCAACCCTCATCTGCAGACCGCCGGTCTTAGTCTGCACGACGAACATGCTGTCCACCGTCTGAACAGGAGTTTCCGACAGGTCAAGATGCTCCGCCTCAGACAGTTTTCCCTTGCAGGAATATACGATGAAAGCAACCGCTGACGCGGTTGCCATCATCGCAAGACTATGTATGTTCAGTCTCAACTCTCTTTATTTCTGTGTCCTGACAGTTGTGGTGGCGTGCATTCCGCCGCAATCCACGGAGTAGCTCTGTCCGTCCACTACATCGTACATGAAGGCTTCGGCCTTCTGCGGATAGTAAATGCTGTAGGCGCCGATAAGCTTGTTGCAATCTTCAGCAAGCGAAGGATCGGCGTTCTTGGCCTTCTGCAGATAGTCAACGGCAACCCAGTACTTCGCCCTGCTTTCAATCTCGTTGCCGCCGCAACGTACGGATCCCCAGACGGTGGCGATAAGGTAATATGCCTTGCCCTGGTTCTCAGGCTTGAGTTCTGCAGCCTTCTTGGCATAGTCGAACGCCTTGCCGTTAGCATTGTTCTTAAGGCAGTAGGTGGCGAGCTCAAGCATATAGTCAGCCTTCGTGTCATCCTCAGTGCAGATGGAAACGGCTTCCTCAAGGTACTTGATGGCTTCGGAAGACTCATCATTGGCTGAATGCAGTTTGTAGAGATAGTATGCTGAAGAAGCTGAAGGCTCATTCTTGTGCATCTTGGTGACTGCATTCAGGAACAGGTCGTTGTTCTGGCATCCGTCGGTCGAACCGAGCATCTTGACGATGTTGTTTATGAGTTCGATGTTGTCCGGATCAGCATCGTAGCGAGGAGTGAACAGAGCGATGAGGTTGTCGCAGCTGGCCACCTGGCTGGTGATGAACAGGCCTTCGATGTCTGACTTGATCTTGGTATTCTCGTCGGAAGCGCCGGCCTTGTCAATCAGGGCGATGGCGTTCTGATAGGTGTTGATCACTTCCTCTGCGCCAAGTTTCTCGTTCTTGTAGAGTTCAATGGCTGAATTGAGGTCAAGGAGAAGAAGGCTCGGCTTGGTCTTTTCCTGGTTGATCTTGATTATTTCATTCAATCCTTCATAGATGACCTGAGGATCCTTGAAATACTGGGTGATGTACTGACCCTTCGAGTTCATCGCGGCCACAGCGTACTTAGGATAGTACTTGGCGCGAAGATCGTTAAGATTGAGAAGAGTGTCAATGATCGCACCGCGGGCTGAGGCATCCTTGACTTTTGCAACTTCCTTGGACAGCAGAGTCATTCCGTTAAGCAGCATGTTCTGGCTTGCGGTAGGAGGGCAGAGCTTGAAAGCCTTTCTCCAGTTAGGAAGAGCCTCAGTGTAATTCTTCTGCTTATAATACTCCTGATAATAAGACAGATACTTGATGCATTCGGCGCTGTCTGCACCATACTTTCCTTGAGCGGAAACCTTTACTCCGAAGGCCGCCATCACGAGAGTCAAAAGTACTAGTGTAATCTTTTTCATTGTTGTTTGTAATAAATTTTCAAAACTATTAATCATCAGTCATACTTAGGTTTCATGAACCAGATGTCGAATACGTTCATACCGACGTTGAAGCTGACATACCGTTCCCTCACAAGATTGCCGGTCAGAGACCCTCTCTGGCCCAGGTCCACACCCAGCGTCAGGCCGTTGCTCCACCTGAACACAGGAAGCGTGACTCCAAAAGTCAAGCCAACCGCGTTTATGACATTTCCGTCAACCTTGCAGCAGGCCTGGTCCCAATAGGCTCCGGCCCTGTAGGTGATTCTTCTGCGGTAGTAACGGATATCGTTCCTGTTCGGAACGATGGAAAATCCAGCTCTGACGGACTGCGAAGCTGAAGCGCTGAAAACAGCGTTGCCGACATTGGCGAATCCCAAAGCCGAATCCATCCCTGTGGAGCCCCAGTCGGAACGTATGTAGTTGACTTCAGCAGTCCACTTGTCACCGCCCCTGAGAGCTATTCCCACACCCAGTTCACTTGCGATTTTCACGTTTCCGCGGCCGAGAGTGTCGGTAAAAGTCCTTGGTGAAGGAGTTGAATCCTGAATTGATGAAATGGTCTGGATTTCGAATCTCTGCACCTCTCCCCTGAGGCTTGTGGCCAGTCTGTAGGTCGCTCCGGCGACTGCGGTCACCTTCTGCGTCAGAGGTATCTCATACTGCGCTCCGAACTTTCCGGTCACGGCGTGAAGATTCATATTGAAGCCGCTCGAAATGTTTCTGTAGGTTGAGCCGCTTACGTTGAAGGTGTTGTTTTTGTGGAGGTTGCCGAAATAGTACTGAAGTTCGGCACCCACGGAAAATCCCTTGAACACCTTGACTCCTCCGCCGATTAATATGTCGGTAAGCCCGCCGTAACCCTGTGCGGTGTTCGTTATGACGCCGGTCTGTGATATTACGACAGGATCAGTGACCTTGGACGAAGTCTTGTAGCCCAGATCGCTGAAAGGAGTGACGCCGGCATACATCGCGAACGACTTGAAAACCGGGAACGAAATGACGAAATCGTAGATGTTGAACGTGTTGTTGGCAGACCTGATGTCGTGCTGCGCATAGTACTTGTTGCTCTGCGCTACTCCGAAATCAGCCATGAAAGACTTTTCCTCCCTTGCCGTGACTGCTGCCGGGTTCAGTATGTTTATGTTCCTGGTGTCCCGCGAAGCTATTCCGACACCTCCCATACTCTTGTTGTAGGCCGTTCCCTGCTTTGAAATGTCTCCGATTCCGAACATCGAATACGGAGAATACGAATTGTACGCGTCATTCTGCGCGTTCAGGCTGAACGCACAGAAAGCCAGGGCAACCGGTATGATAATCTTTCTAACTGTTCTTCCCAACATAGTCATCAGCGATTAATGCTAACCCCATCAGTACAAGATTGCAGACTGCAAAGATGGAGTTTTTCATTCTTTTTGCAAAATATAAAGCATCGCCTCCCGTAAAAACAGTGACATTTTCGGGAAACATAGCCAGATAGCCCTGTATTTCAAACATTATGCCTGACACCACTCCGGACTCCATGGAGGACTGCAGCGAATCCCCTACCGGACTGACTTCCTGCGGCATTCCCACAAGCGGGAGCGACTTTGAATATCTTGACAAAGCCTTGAATCTTGTCCTGAATCCAAGCGAGATGTTGCCGCCGAGATATTCACCGCCTTCGTCCACTATGTCAACGGTGAGGGTTGTGCCGAAATCGAAGATCAGGCACCGTCTGCCCTTGAAAAGATGCCTGACTGCAAGCACCGAAGCCACCCTGTCAGGGGTAAGATATTCAGGAATAGAATATTCCCTTGCCGTCTGAATATGATTTCTGTCGAGGATAAGCAGGCTTCCGCAATGCTGCCGGAGCCTTTCCTCCTCCTTCGCCGGCACATCCGTCTTTGAGGATATCACCAGCACGTCAGGCCTGTCCTTGTCGATGATAGAGTGGATGAAATCGAATATCTTCTCTCCCTGGTAACGATAAGTCTTTCCGAGAGTCATTCCCTCGGACCAGGCAGCCTTAAGAGCCGTATTTCCTATTTCAACCAACAGATTAGGCATATTCAGCAAAATCGGACAAACTTTCAAAGATAGCAATATTATTGCAATTTACTGAGAGTTTCAAGGGCTTTTGTCAAAGAATCTATTCCTCTGGTGACAATTTTCAGTTTACCTTCAACCTGCTTGAAATTGAACAGAACGGGATTCAGATTGACTTTTTCAATGATCCTGTCAAATGTTCCTGACTTGAAGTAAGGGGACATCTGATTGGAAATGAAGAACATTATCATCATTCCGTTCTTTATTATGATTTTTTCGAAGCCGAGTTTCCCGCCAAGGTTGCGGATCTTGACCACATCGAAAAGATTAAGAGCCTCCTGAGGCATGTCGCCGAACCTGTCCTCAAGCTGCGACTTGATCCTGTCTATCTCCTTGTCAGAAGTCAGAGAGTCAAGCTGCTTGTAGATTCTGATTTTCTCGGCGGTCACGTCAATGTAGGAATCAGGTACAAGAGCCTGCTGATCAGTGTCTATCGTGCAGTCAACGGTAAATCTGCCGTCTGATTCGGCTGTGGATATTCCCGTCTCAACTCCAAGTTCCTCCATAGCTTCCGCAAGGATCTTCTGATAGGTCTCGTATCCCATATCCATTATGAATCCGCTCTGCTCGGCACCCAGAAGGTTGCCGGCTCCACGGATGTCAAGATCCTGCATCGCTATGTTGAAACCGCTGCCGAGATCCGAGAATTCCTCTATGGCCTTGAGTCTGCGCCTGGCATCGTCGGTAAGAGTCACGAGCGGAGGTACTATCAGGTAGCAGAAAGCCTTTCTGTTCGACCTTCCCACACGGCCGCGCAGCTGGTGCAGATCGCTCAGTCCGATGTTCTGAGCCTGGTTTATGATGATCGTGTTGGCGTTCGGAATGTCCAGTCCGTTCTCGATTATCGTCGTGCAGAGAAGCATATCATAGTCGCCCCTCATGAAGTCCAGCATCTTGTTTTCAAGTTCCTTGGACTCCATCTGTCCGTGCGCCACGCAGATTTTCATGTCGGGAACAAGCCTGTGCAGGATATCGTGAATTGACTGAAGTTCCTCCACCTTGTTGTGCAGGAAGAACAGCTGGCCGCCGCGGTTGAGTTCGTAGTTGATTATGCTGCGGATTTCCTCCTGGTTGAACAGTATGATCTCAGTCTGAGTAGGAATCCTGTTGGGCGGGGGAGTGTTGATGATGGAAAGGTCCCTGGCGCCCAAAAGCGAAAACTGCAGTGTTCTAGGAATAGGAGTGGCAGTCAGGGTGAGAGTGTCGACCGAGGATTTTATCTGTCTCAGCTTTTCTTTGGCAGCAACGCCGAATTTCTGTTCCTCGTCTATTATCAGCAGACCGAGGTCCTTGAAGTTGAAACCATTGCCGAGCAGTTTGTGGGTTCCTATCACGATGTCGAGTTTTCCGGTATTCAGCCTTTCCTTTATTTCATTGATTTCCTTCGCGGTGCGAAGACGGCTGACATAATCCACCGAACAAGGGAAATTCTTGAGTCGGGCGGAGAAAGTCGTGTAATGCTGAAGAGAAAGAATCGTTGTCGGGACAAGCACCGCCACCTGTTTTCCATCAGCGACCGCCTTGAACGCGGCACGGATGGCTATTTCCGTCTTTCCGAAACCGACATCCCCGCAGACAAGCCTGTCCATAGGGCTGTCGTCCTCCATATCCCTCTTGACGGCTTTGGTCGCCAGCTCCTGATCCGGAGTGTCCTCGTACATGAATGAAGACTCAAGCTCCTCCTGCAGATAACTGTCGGGGGAGTAAGCGTATCCTTTGGTCGATTTCCTTTTAGCATAAAGCTGGATCAGGTCTTTCGCAATGTCCTTGATCCTGGACTTCGCGCCTGCCTTCAAAGTCTGCCACGTCTTTCCTCCCAGTTTGCTTATTTTGGGAGGAAGACCGTCCTTGGAGCGGAAACGGGAAATCTTGTTCAGGGAATGCACAGACACGAACACGACGTCGCCGTCCTTGTACATCAGCTTAACCACTTCCTTCAGCCTTCCCTTGTCATCCTTCATCCGGACAAGACCTCCGAATATTCCCACTCCGTGGTCTATGTGCACGATGTAGTCGCCTATATTAAAGGCAGTCAAGTCATTAAGTGTCAGCTGCTCGCTTTTTTCAACCGTTCTGCGGACGCTGACCCTGTGGAAGCGGTCGAAAATCTCGTGGTCGGTATAGCAGCAGATTCTGTCATCCTTGTCTATGAATCCCGCGTAGATGTTCTTCCCCTGAACGAACTGCGGCACCAGACCGTCATTCTCCGAGAGAATGGATCTCAACCTCTCTATCTGAGAGTTCTTCTCACAGAATATGAACACTTTGTAGCCGTGTTCGATGTTCTGCCTGATGTCGGCAGCCAAAAGTTCGAAGTTCTTGTTGAACATCGGCTGCGGGGATATTCCGAAACGGACTGCACCGTCTTCATCCGCGCCGAGAGGCACATCAAGGAAAACCCTTCTGAACTTTCCGAGTTCGGCGAAGAAATCCCTGCTGCCGTACATATCCGAAGAATCGGCCCACACCACGGCGCTTTCAGGAAAAAGTGAAGAGACGCTCACAGTTTCAGCCGTTCCTGAATCAGCCGCAAGGTCCGGGAATATCTCGACTTCGTTCCTTTCTTCCACGGAAAGTTGGGTGTTGCAGTCGAAAACGTGGATCTTCTCGACCTCGTTGCCGAAGAATGAAAGCCTGTAAGGATTGTTGAACGAATACGAGAATATGTCAACAACGGACCCTCTGACGGAATACTGACCCGGCGCGGAAACGAAATCCACCTTCTCGAATCCCTGTCCGGCGAGAGTTTCCTTTATCGTATCATAGGATATTTCCTGTCCTACCGCAATCTTGAGCAGCGATTTTCTTATGCTTTCCGGAGCGGGAACACGTTCCTCAAGAGCTGCAGGATAGGTGACAATGAACAGTCTTTCCTGGCTTTCGCCTTCAAGCAGTTTTCCTATTGCGGAAGTTCTCTGGACGCTCAGCGAAGACTTGTAGTTGCTTCTCTCCACCCCTGTACCGCTGTCAGGAAGGTAGAAAACCACATCTCCCTCAGTGAGGGCGTAGAGGTCGGAACAGCAGTATTCGGCCTGCTCTCTGTCAGGAAGCACCACGACGTGGACTCCGCTTGCGGCAACTTCCGAAACCACAAACCACCTTGCTGAAAGGAACAGTCCCTTGCAGTATATTTCCTTCCCGAAAATCAGTCTTTCCGAGAGATTCTTCACCGATGCAGAACTTATCAACATAAGGCTTGAATTCCTGTTGAAAAGCTGTTGAAAACCGTGTGTAAAACCGTGCGCGGAATGTTGACGGCGCTGAGCGGATGACTTATCAACATCTTTTCAAATACTTTCCAGACGTGTAATCAACAATTTTACGTATTGTCAACCATTTGAAAATCAATACCTGAAATCAGTTATCAACATTTCAACAGTCCTAATAAAAACAGTAAGTCAAATAAAAATAAATCCATATATTTGTATTGAGAAAAATTTTATCGATGACCGAATTCGATCCGCACAATACAAACGCCGGCAAAGATAAGGATTTGGATGGAATTATCCGCCCGCAGGAACTTGAAGATTTCACGGGACAAAGGGAGATAGTGTCAAATCTCAACGTCTATGTCAAAGCGGCGAAAATGAGAGGGGAGGCCCTTGACCACGTGCTTTTCCACGGGCCCCCGGGTCTAGGGAAAACCACCCTTGCGCACATCATAGCCAACGAGATGGGCGTGAACATGAAGGTGACGTCCGGTCCTGTGCTCGACAAGCCGGGCGATCTGGCCGGTCTGCTGACCTCCCTTGAGACCGGCGACGTTCTGTTCATAGACGAAATCCACCGTCTTTCTCCGGAAGTCGAGGAATATCTCTATTCCGCGATGGAGGACTATGTTATAGACATAATGATAGACAAGGGTCCGGGGGCAAGGTCGGTCAGGATTTCGCTCAATCCGTTCACCCTGGTTGGCGCTACCACCAGAAGCGGTCTCCTTACCGCGCCTCTGCGGGAAAGATTCGGAATCAACTGCGCCCTTGAATATTACGACACTTCTGACCTCAAGAGGATAGTAAGACGCAGCGCCGGGATCCTGAACGTGGCCATCGACGACGACGCTTCAGAGGAGATAGCGCTGCGCAGCCGCGGAACGCCGCGTATAGCGAACGCCCTTCTGAAGAGGGTGCGTGACTTCGCGCAGGTGATGGGGGACGGACATATAGGTCTGGAAATCGCCAGGTACGCTCTTGACAAGCTGAAGATAGACAAGAGGGGACTCGATTCCATAGACAACAAGATTCTCAGGACCATTATAACCACTTTCAAGGGAGGGCCCGTCGGGGCTAATACTATAGCCACCGCCATCAGTGAGGACCAGGGAACTTTCGAAGAGGTGTACGAACCGTTCCTCATTAAGGAAGGGTTCATAGTCCGGACCCAGCGGGGGAGGATAGCCACCGAGATGGCGTACCGTCATCTCGGACTTGAAAATGAACTGGAAACCAATAAAAATCAGGATGCTACGTTATTCTAAGACAATCATCGCCCTGCTTCTGGCGCTGCTGCCTCTCAGGGCTTTATGCTGCACTTCAGTGATCATCTCCGGAAGCGTCAGGGCGGACGGTAAACCGGTGATGTTCAAGCACCGTGACACCGGACATCTGGACAACTCGATGAGATGGTTCCAAGGTGATGAATATTCATTCATAGGCCTTGTGAATTCATCCTCGGAGGGTGGGGAAGTGTGGTCCGGAGTCAATTCGGCCGGCTTCTGCCTGATGAACACCGCCACCTACGACCTCAAGAACGACGATGTGCCTGATTCGCAGATGGACAAGGAAGGAATCCTGATGTACAAGGCTTTGGGAATATGCACCTGTCTGAAGGATTTCGAGGCTCTGCTGGACTCTCTGCCGAAGCCTTTGGGTGTGGAGGCCAATTTCGGCATCATAGACGCTTCCGGCGAGGCTGCCTACTATGAGGTGGACAACAGTACCTGGAAGAAGTACATCGTTGCCGACGAACCGGGAGGGTATATGGTCGTGACAAACTTCACGAGACGTGGCCGCCCTGAGGACCGCAAAGGAGTCGACAGGTTTGAAAAGACTTGTGGCATAATGGCTTCCATCGATGTCTCGACTGCCGATCACAAATCTCTGTTCAACGGGATTTCCCGTACAGGAAAGCCTATTATGAGGGACATCACCTCGGCTTCGGTCGTCTTTGAAGGAGTGGCTCCGGGACAGGATCCTTCCGGCACCGTTATGTGGACCATCCTCGGTTGTCCTACCACTTCCGTTTACGTGCCTCTCAAGGTCTACGGGAGCGACCATATTCCTTCATTCATGAAGAAACTGCCGGGGGAGTCCGACTCAAGGATCTGCGCCTCATCGCTCAGGCTGAAGGAGGCTCTGGGCTTCGAACACGGCTGCGAGGACGACTGCCGCGAAGTGGAGAAGTACGTTGACTCGCATTATTCGAACGGAATGTCATTGCGCCGTTATGAGCGCTTTACGGACAAGATTTACCGTCTTTATCGTAAAATGTACCGGGCAAAATTGCCGAAAGAAGCTCATAATCTTGGCTATTAAGAGAAAAATGACTAAAATTGCAGACTATTTTCAGTTTCATTTGGAATTTTATATATAACATATTCAGAATATGGCCGATAAATTAATCTCAAAGATTCCTGACGGTCCTTTGGCCGAGAAATGGACAAAGCGCAAGTCGGAGCTCAGGCTTGTCAATCCAAACAACAGAAGAAAGCTTGAAATCATTGTTGTCGGCACCGGTCTGGGCGGCGCATCCGCAGCTGCCACTCTCGGTGAGCAGGGCTACAATGTCAAGGTTTTCTGCATCAGTGACACACCTCGCCGCGCACATTCCATCGCCGCGCAGGGAGGTATCAACGCCGCAAAGAACTACCAGAACGACAACGATGCTGTCTATCGTCTCTTCTACGACACAATCAAGGGAGGTGACTACCGCAGCCGCGAGGCGAACGTCTACCGTCTCGCTGAAGTCAGCGCTTCAATTATCGACCAGTGCGTTGCGCAGGGTGTTCCTTTCGCCCGTGAATACGGCGGCTACCTCGCCAACCGTTCATTCGGAGGCGTTCAGGTAAGCCGTACTTTCTATGCCCGCGGACAAACCGGACAGCAGCTTCTTCTCGGAGCTTACGCCGCTCTCAACCGCCAGATCGCCGCAGGCACCGTGACAAGCTATCCTCGTCACGAGATGCTTGACCTCGTGGTCATCGACGGACAGGCCAAGGGCATTATCGCCCGCAACCTTGTGACCGGCAAACTTGAAAGGTTCGGAGCCCACGCCGTGGTTATCGCCACCGGTGGTTACGGCAACACCTACTTCCTTTCCACCAATGCAATGAACAGCAACGGTTCAGCCGCCTGGCAGTGCTACAAGAAAGGAGCATATTTCGCTAATCCTTGCTTCGCTCAGATCCATCCTACCTGTATCCCTGTACACGGCGAGCAGCAGTGCAAACTGACCCTTATGTCAGAGTCCCTGCGTAACGACGGCCGTATCTGGGTGCCTAAGAAGATGGAGGATGTGATGAAGCTCCGCAAGCACGAGATCAAGGCTTCCCAGATTCCTGAAGAGGACAGGGATTACTATCTCGAGCGCCGTTATCCTGCCTTCGGTAACCTCGTTCCTCGTGACGTGGCTTCCAGGGCCGCCAAGGAGAGATGCGACGCCGGCTACGGTGTCAACGAGACAGGCCTCGCCGTGTTCCTTGACTTCTCCGAGGCTATCAAACGTCTTGGCCATCAGAGAGTTCAGGAGCGCTACGGCAACCTCTTCGACATGTACTACAAGATCAACAACGTAAGCCCTTGGGAAGAGCCTATGATGATTTACCCTGCCATCCACTACACGATGGGCGGTATCTGGGTTGACTACGATCTTCAGACAACCATCCCTGGTCTCTACGCCATCGGTGAGGCCAACTTCTCTGATCACGGTGGAAACCGTCTTGGTGCGTCCGCCCTTATGCAGGGTCTGGCCGACGGCTATTTCGTCCTGCCTATCACCATCGCTGACTACCTGTCACACAAATTCTTCGAGCCTAAGACGGATGTAAACGATCCAGCTTTCGCCGAGGCTGAGAAGAATGTCCAGGCCAGAATCGACAAACTCTTCGCCATCAAGGGCAAGCAGACAGTCGATTCCATCCACAAGAAGCTTGGAAACATCATGTGGGAGTATGTCGGTATGGCACGTTGCGAGGAAGGCCTCAAGACCGCCATCAAGAAGATCAACGAACTCAAGAAGGTGTTCTATTCAGATGTCTGCGTGCCTGGAACCCAGTTCCAGTTCAACCAGGAACTTGAGAAGGCGCTTCGCCTTGAGGACTTCTTCGAGATCGGCGAACTGATGGCACGTGACGCACTCAACAGGAAGGAATCCTGCGGTGGTCATTTCCGCATCGAGAGCCAGACCGAGGAAGGCGAGGCCAAGAGGGATGACGAGAACTTTATGTATGTCGCCGCTTGGGAGTACAAGGGAGAAGGCAAGGAGCCTGAGCTTCACAAGGAGCCTCTCAAGTATGAGTTCATCGAAGTTAAAACAAGAAATTATAAAGACTAGAATCGGCTATGGATTTCAATCTTAAGATATGGCGTCAGAAGAACGCCCAGGAGAAGGGTCATTTCGAGACCTATCATATTTCCGGAATTGAGGAGGACGCTTCGTTCCTTGAGATGCTTGACATCCTCAACGAACAGCTCATCCGTGAAGGATGCGATCCGGTAGCCGTTGACAGAGGTTGTCAGAGCAGCGGTCCTGTTTCTTTCGACCACGACTGCCGCGAGGGTATCTGCGGTGCCTGCTCGCTGTTCATTGACGGACGCGCCCACGGACCTGACGACCACGTCACCACCTGTCAGCTTTTCATGCGTCATTTCAAGGATGGAGCCACCATCACTGTGGAGCCTTTCAGAAGCGCCGCTTTCCCTATCATCAAGGACTTGGTCGTTGACCGCAGCGCTTTTGACAAAATTCTCCAGGCAGGCGGATTCATCTCTGTCAGAACTGGTTCCGCTCAGGATGCCAACAACATTCTCATCTCTCACGAAACGGCTGAGAAGAGTATGGACGCTGCCACCTGCGTAGGTTGCGGAGCCTGCGTGGCCACCTGCAAGAACGGTTCAGCGATGCTGTTCGTAGCCGCCAGGGTCAGCTCCCTCGCTCTGCTTCCGCAGGGTCGTCCTGAGGCTGCCAGAAGAGCTAAGAATATGGTCGCAAAGATGGAGGAACTTGGTTTCGGTAACTGCACGAACACCCGTGCCTGCGAGATGGAATGCCCTAAGGAAATCTCAATCGAGCACATCGCACGTCTCAACCGCGAGTTCCTTTCCGCAAAGTTCTCTGAGTAAGAGTCTAACAATCAATATGAAAAGGCTGGAAGAACAGATGTTCTCCCGGCCTTTTTTATTGATCATTTGAATTTATACTGATTATTTATACTAAAATTGAATTCTCTTTTCAGAATTTTGCACGTTACCAAAATTCTGAAAAGAGAATTCAATTTTACATTTACAGTATATTACAAGATACAGTGTATTATAAGACAATTATCATAGAAAATATATTCGATGTCTGCTACCAGAGAAAGTTGTTGAAAGGGTAGCGGCCGGCGTGAATTTCGGCAACCATCTTGTAGATGTCGGCCCTCAACTTCTCGATGTTGATCTTTTCTTTAGCGGAAATGAATATGCAAGGTGTCTTTTCCTGCGCTATCCAGCTGTTTTTCAATTCCTCCAGAGAACGGTTCTCCTTACCCTTCGGAGTAAGTGAAAATTCATCGTACTCTTCGTATCTGTAAGCGTCTATCTTGTTGAAAATGACGAAGACAGGCTTTTTTCCGGCCCCTATCTCCCTTAGAGTGTTCTCCACAACTTCCATCTGCTCTTCAAATCCCGGATGGGATATGTCCACGACGTGGAGCAGGATGTCGGCTTCCCTTACTTCGTCCAGGGTGCTTTTGAAGGCCTCAACGAGCTGGGTCGGGAGTTTCCTGATGAATCCTACAGTGTCGCTCAGCAGGAACGGAACATTTTCTATAACCACCTTTCTGACAGTTGTGTCAAGAGTGGCGAAGAGCTTGTTCTCGGCAAAAACGTCAGATTTTGCCAGCATATTCATTATTGTGCTCTTACCTACGTTTGTGTATCCGACAAGGGAAAGTCTCACCATAGAGCCTCTATTGCCCCTTTGCGTGGCCATCTGCCTGTCAACTTTCTTCAGCTGTTCCTTCAGTCTCGCTATTCTCTCCTTGACGATACGGCGGTCGATTTCTATCTGGGTCTCGCCCATACCGCCTCTGGTGCCCATACCGCCTCTCTGTCTTTCAAGGTGAGTCCACATACCAGCCAGCCTCGGCAGCATATAATTGTACCTTGCAAGTTCCACCTGCATCTTGGCGTATGAAGTCTTGGCTCTCTGGGCGAATATCTCGAGTATCAGGCTTGTTCTGTCTATCACTGAACTGCAGTTGATTACCTTTTCTATGTTTCTCTGCTGCATTCCGGTGAGTTCATCATCGAAGATGACGTACTTTATCTCGTTCTGCTCGCAGTATTGTGCTATTTCTTCAAGTTTTCCGCTTCGTATGTAGGTTGATTTTTCCGGTTTGTCCAGTCTTTGGACAAACTTTCTGTCTCCTGTGGCTCCGGCCGTCTCGGCCAGAAATTCAAGTTCGTCAAGATATTCATTGACCTTTCTTTCGTCGTCGTTCTGCCTTATTATTCCGACGAATACCGCTTTTTCAACTGCTGTCTCCACTTCTGTGATTGTTAAAACAAAAGCTGTCTGTGAAATGACTTTGTCAGATAAGATAAAGGGTGACTAAAAAGTCTCCTGACTTTTCGGCCACCCCTTGTTTACTCATAAACTTTTCTACCTCAACTGGAAGATAACAGGGAATGTGTAGGTTACCTTTACCGCACGGTCACGCTGTTTTCCAGGCTTCCACTTAGGGGACATCGAAACCACTCTGACGGCTTCTTTGTCAAGTGAGGAGTCAACTCCACGAAGAACCTTGACGTTGCTTACCCTTCCGTCAGGATTTACCGTGAACTGGAGCGTTACACGTCCCTGCACTCCGTTTTCCTTCGCTATTTCAGGGTACTGAAGGTTCTGGTTGACCCATTTCGAG
>CAVCDF010000162.1:0-2003 GCA_963600795.1 Anaerotignum sp.
CCTACGAACAGCGATTCCGGCATTTCGTCGTCCGCGGACGACACGGAGAATTTCACCCTCCTGATGCGTGACATCCGCGAAGCGCTCGGCGAAGGGAAGCTCCTTACGCTGGCGTCAATCTGCTCGGCGGAATACATAGATTTCAAGGCGGTGCTTCCGTTCGTGGACCTCATCAATGTGATGGCCTACGATATGTACACCGCGGACTTCACCCACCATTCGGCTCTTTACCGTTCCCCGAACGCCGGACATTGCACTGCGGACGAGGCTGTAAGGCTTCATCTCGAGGCTGGCGTGCCGAAAGAGAAACTCGTGATGGGAATGCCGTTCTACGGCCGTGGGAAACCGGGCTACGGTCCTGGCAGCGAGGGCGTCACCGAGGTCTGGGACGATGTCGCCAAGGTCCCTCTGCTATTCACCGCGGATGGAGAAAGGGTATTCGGCTTCGAGAATGCCCGTTCTCTGACTGAAAAGTGCAGCTACATCAAGGCGAACGGCTTGCGTGGCGGGATGTATTGGGAGTACAATGTCGATGCTCCGGGCCACGGTTTCGTCAAGCTTGTTCACGACTGCCTTGCGGAATAGTTCGCTTTCCGGTAGGCGAGGGGAGTGATGCCCGTGTGCTGCTTGAAGTAGCGCGTGAAGAAGGAAGAATCGCTGAAGTTGTAGTCCCAGGCGAGCTGCTTGACAGGGATGTCGCTGCCGCTGAGGCCCATCTTCAGTTTCAGGACGACGTAGTGGTCGATGATGGATTTCGCGTTGCGTCCTGAGATGCGCCTCGAAACCATATTCAGGTATTTGGAAGTGATGTTCAGTTTCTCGGAGTAGTACTGAACGTCGCGGGATTTCTTGTAGTCCGACTCGATTGTCCTCATGAACTGGTCGAAGAGCGCCCTCTGGCGTTTCGAGCCGTCTAAGGCAGGAGTCTGGCCGGGAAAACGGATGAGGTAGTCGTGGAAACCTATGAAAAAGCCCTTCAGCTGGCACGTCACCAGTTTGTTGAGGCAGGCGCAGTCCGGCTGCTTGAAGTAAGCCTCAAGCAGTCTGAATATGCTGCTGACGATCTCGGTGACAATCGGTGAGTCGCCCTGGCATCTGTCCTCCCGCAGGGAAGAGTAGACTGTCTGCTCCAGGTCAAGGCTCGCTTCCCTGAGGATTGACGGAGAGAATGTCAGGACTTCGATCGAGAAGTCCTCCGACCTGAATCCGGTCGAGACGAGGTCTCCCGGGAAAAGCGTCATCACGGAACCGGCGGACATCTTGAACGGCTTGTAATTCACCAGTATGGCTGCCGAGCCTTCGTTGCAGAGAAGAATCGCTCCGTCTTTCATTATGCCGTCCGACGTGATCTTTTCCGGCCCCTTGAGACTGCCGAACAGATGCGCTTCTGAGCTGAAAATCACTTCATTGTCCATATTTTGTTCCGTTTTGTACCGCAAATATCGTGATTTATGTGCGGAAATTCCTCATTTGTTCCGAAAAATCCCATTCTTGTCTATTTTTGTCCAACGGCAGAACTCCTTTTCCGACCTACCTTTGCACCCGGAATTTTTAAAGATTTATGACAGAGAAATTAATGTTTGCGGCGCTTTCCGCTGTGCTTTCTGCTGCGCCGCCGATGCCGGGACAGAATGTCCCCGGGAATGAAGAACCGGTCCGGACGACCGTCTCCGCCCCGGAAGCGGCCCGAGTCAAGGACTCCCTTGCTCTGAAACTTGAAGACGTGTTCGGGATGATGGAGTCCGGAAACAGCACTCTTAAGATGCTGAGGACGGCCACTCAGGCCGCAGAGGAAGGCGTGAGGACTGCAAGGAACGCGATGCTGCCTGACCTGGACGCTTCCGTGAGCATCAGCTACAATGGAGACGCTTTCCTCTCCGACAGGGATTTCTCCAACATCACCAGGGCCGAGACCCCTCATTTCGGCAATGGTTTCACCGTCGACGCCACCCAGGTGATCTACGCCGGCGGAGTGCTGAAGGCCGGAGTCGAAATGGCCGACC
>CAVCDF010000163.1:0-2170 GCA_963600795.1 Anaerotignum sp.
CGCAGCCGGCCAAGGAGAAGCCGGTGGATCCTGACACTCCGGACGAGCCGTCCCGGGGCGACAACGACGCCTGGAAGATGGCCGAAAAGCTGGGGCTGGGACTGAACATAGGCAACCAGCTGGACGCTTTCGACAGCAAGACCGAAACGGCGATCGAGGGCTACTGGACCAACGGTCAGAAACTCGCGAAGGAAGTGTTCACGAGCCTGAAGTCCAAAGGGTTCAAGACCGTGCGCATTCCTGTCACGTGGCTGGGCCACATCGGGGAGGCTCCCGACTACAAACTGGACGACCGCCTCGACAGAGTCGCAGAACTGGTGGATTACGCGGAGCAGGCCGGACTGAACGTCATCGTCAACATGCATCACGACGGCTCGATCGACCACAACGGCGGCACATCGTACACGACTCATTGGCTGAACATCAGAGGAGCCGTGGCAAGCGATGCCGTCAACACTCAGATAAAGGCCGAGATCAAGGCTGTCTGGACACAGATTGCGGAACGGTTCAAGGACAAGGGCGATTTCCTCATCCTTGAGTCCTTCAATGAAATACAGGACGGACACTGGGGCTGGAGCACCGAGTATCAGACCGCTGAAGGAAAGAAGAAGCAGAACGATATCCTGAACCAGTGGAACCAGACCTTCGTCGATGCGGTCAGAGCGGCCGGCGGGAACAACGCTACGCGCTGGCTCGGTGTACCGGGCTATGCCGCAAGTCCGGACTTCACGCTGAGCGACGGCTTCAAGGTGCCTGAGGACAAGGCCGGAAGGATTATGGTCGGCGTGCATTACTACAGCCCTTACGAGTTCTGCCAGACCGCCAAGTACAACGACTGGGGCCACACGAGAAAATCCAACCTCGGCGACAGTTCCTATTCCGAGGAAGCGATGAAGGAAATCTGCAGCAAGCTCTACAATACTTTCATTGCCAAGAACATCCCGGCGTATTTCGGCGAATTCGGCTGCGCCAACAGGACGGACTCCAAGGCAAGGGCGTTCCAGCTCTACTGGTTTGAATATTTCTGCAAGTGCGCCAGAACCTACGGAATGCCCGGCTTCATCTGGGAGAACGGCGCGGTCGGCGCGGGCAACGAGATCTACGGCATCATAGACCACTCAACCGGTGAATATCTTGACGCGACCTACTGCGGCCAGATCGTGGATGCCTGCAAGAAGGGATTCTACACCGAAGGCAACAGCTACACCCTCCAGACTGTCTATGACAGCGCTCCGAAGTACTGATGAATGATTGTTTGTGAATTTATGAATATGAAATTTTCCGTTTCGAATGCAATTCTCGCCCTGACGGTCTCCCTGGCCCTTGCGGGCTGTGCAGGGAACAACGCTCCGTCACCGGCCGAGACCCTGAAGGAGAGGCTGCAGGCTGTGGCTGCCGAGGGCAAGTTCGTGTACATCCACCAGGACGACCTGGTCTACGGCCACACCTGGAAAGTCGAGGATGTGGACGGCGACGACCTGCAGCGTTCTGACGTGAAGTCCGTCTGCGGACAGTTCCCGGGCGGTGTCGGCTTCGATCTGGGCGGCATAGAGCTCGGCGACACCGCCAATTTGGACGGCGTGCCGTTCGACCTGATGCGCAGGGCCGCCGTCACACACTTCGGGAGGGGAGGAATCGTGACCTTCTCCTGGCATCCCCGCAATCCTCTGACCGGAGGAGACGCCTGGGACATCAGCAGCGACAAGGCCGTGGCCTCGGTGCTTGAAGGAGGGGAGAACCACGGGAAATTCATGGACTGGCTTTCCAAGGCGGCCGATTTTCTCGGCTCGCTGAAGGACTCCGAGGGCGGACAGATTCCTGTCATATTCAGACCTTGGCACGAGAACCTCGGGTCCTGGTTCTGGTGGGGCGGCAAACTCTGTACCGCTGATGAATATAAGGCATTATATTCATTGACACATAGTTACCTCTCCGTTGAGAGGGGACTGACGAACCTTGTGTGGGCATATTCGCCGAACTCCGACCTGACGGAAGAGAGTTTCGACAGCCGCTACCCGGGAGATGACCTGGTGGACATCATCGGAGTCGACCACTATGACTATGCCGCCGCGGATTCCACCAAGACCGACGCGCAGCGCTTCGCGGAGGCCAATGACCATTATGTCAAGGTCCTGCGGTCCGATCTCGCACTTCTCTCCGGCATCGCGGC
>CAVCDF010000164.1:0-2405 GCA_963600795.1 Anaerotignum sp.
CTGTAACGGTAGCTTGTGCCGGGTTCCAGCCCGTCCACCTTCACCTTGTGGAGCGTTCCGACAGGCTTGATGCCGCAGCCGCTCATATCGTAATATTTCGGTCTCTCCTTCAGGTAGAAATGCTCGTCGTTGTCCGGGGCGATTTCCACCCACGCCACGGCATCCGCGTCGGAAGCCCACATCACCGTGAAACTGTTCTCGGTGACGTTCTGCAGGTAAGGTCCGCAGACCACATTCGGGGTGAGCAGTTCCCTGGACTCTTCCGCAGCCTGTACTGAAGCGGCGGTGTTCTGCGCGGCCGCCATAATCGGCAGGACCGCGAGGATTAAGGCAAAGATGATTTTCCGCATATTCATTGGTTATTGTTTTTCTCCTGTGTAAAGCCGGCAGAGGCCGAAGGTCAGAGCCTTGTGCCTGACGTTCCTGAAACCGGCCTCGGCCATCAGGCTCATAAATTCCTTTTTGCCGGGAAATGCCGCCACGGAGGCCGGAAGGTAGGCGTAGGCGGCCTTGTCGCCGGAGACCTTGCCGCCGATTTTCGGCAGGATGTGCAGGAAATAGAGGTCGTAGAACCACCTGAGAACAGGATTTTCGGGTCTTGACAGTTCAAGGATCACGAGTCTGCCGCCGGGTTTGAGGACTCTGAGCATCTCCTGCAGACCCTTCAGCCTGTTCTCGAAATTCCTGATGCCGAAGGCTATCGTGACCCTGTCGAACGACGAGTCGCCGAAACGGAGGTTCTCCCCATCGCCTTCCTCAATGCCGATCATCTTCCCAAGGTCAGCCTTAGCCACCTTCTCCCTCATCACGGCCAGCATTCCTTCAGAAAGGTCCACTCCGGTGACGTGGCTGGTAGTGGCCTCCTTGCCGCCATCCCTTTTCGCCAGAGCCTTGGCTATGGCAATCGAGAAGTCTCCCGTGCCGCAGGCGAGGTCAAGCACCTGAGTCCCGGCGGGAGCGTCGGTGATGAGTTTCAGCGCCCTGCGCCTCCACGTTTTGTCGACATCCAGCGAAAGCCAGTGATTCAGAGAATCATAGCTCCCGGCTATACTGTCGAACATATTCTTAACTCTTGATTTTGAAGGCATATTCAAATCATATTAATTCCAGATGAGGAGTCCCGCGCCGAAGAGGATCGAAAGCAGGAAGGTCGACATCACCAGAAGCGGCAGATAAGGGTCGAGGGCCGCATCCTCCTTGGTCCAGACTCCGCGCAGATGGTAGATCAGAAGCGGAAGGACTATGAAGTTCGCTATCGCATGGTGAGGGTTCGATTTATAGAGCACACAGAAAACGTACATCAGGACCCAGCCCAGGACGATGAGTATGGTCTGGTAGATTTTCGCTCTCTTGACACCAAGTTTGATCGCTACGGTGACACGGTTCACGGCATCGGTCTTCATATCCCTGATGTTGTTGATGTTAAGCACGCCCACGCTGAACAGTCCGATCGCCGAGGCCGGAAGCAGCATCAAAGCGGTAGGCAGTGTTCCGGCGGCCACATAGTAGGAACCCAGCACCGACACGAGGCCGAAGAAAATGAATACGGAGATGTCGCCCAGGCCCCTGTAGCCGTAGGGATTCTTGCCGAGGGTGTACTTCACAGCACCCACAATCGTCAGAGCGCCAAGCACTTCCAGACAGATGGACTCTGTCTTGAATATGCTCCCGAAAGAGACCTGTATCATCGCCAGTCCGGAGACGACGCATAGGACGACGAATGTCACGATGAGCTTCTTGATGTCACTTATCGACAACTCGCCGCTGCCGAGGGCGTATTGAGGTCCCTGCCTGTCGGCCGAGTCCGTTCCGCTCAGATTGTCCCCGAGTTCGTTGGACAGGTTCGAGAGTATCTGCAGGCAGACCGTCGTGATGAAGATCAGCACGGCCGACCACGGTTTGACCGAAGCGGTGTCCACCGCGAGAAACACTCCGAGGATGACTCCGGCCAGAGACAGCGGGAGCGTCCTCAGACGCATGGATTTTATGCAAGCTTTTAAGGTCATATTTTGATAATTATCAGATTCTGTCTTACAAAGGTACGCATATTCCCGAAACTATTCATAACTTTACAACTTCGGGGAGGCTGGTCCACCTCCGCTAAAAGGGGAAAAATATATTCATTAAATATGAGACATTCATTCATCATTATCGCAGCCGCGGTCGCCGCGACCACGGCCGCCTGCGCTCCGAAAGCTTCGGAAAAGACAACATTGGACATCACCGTGGACACCGATTCCACCGCCGAGGTCTCCATCGCCATCAAGTCTTTGGACTATGACACCACCCTCACAGTCGCCGACAAGAAGGCCACGATTGAACTTCCGGCCACAAAGACCGCCACGGCCACTTTGACTTGCGAGTCCTTCAAGACCGTTTTCGTTCCTGACGGCACAGCTCTGTCC
>CAVCDF010000165.1:0-16340 GCA_963600795.1 Anaerotignum sp.
GAATCGGAACCAACACCATCAAACTTGCGCCCCTTGAATATACCCGATACACGATGCGCGGCGGTTCTGAACTTTCGCACCCGGAAGGAGGAGAAATCAACAAGGACGGCCTTCAGCTGGACTATGCTACAGCCTGGTCATACGGCTGGCAGGAACTGCCGAACCTTATGATTCCGAACTTCAACGGAGGCTCCTCCAACGGTTCCATCAATCCTGAAAAGTCGGAAATCGTCAAGCTGTACCGCAGGGCGGGGCAGGGCAACGCCAACGACATCGCCAAGTCTCTGCCTCTCTACTGGGGCCCGCAGCTGTTCACCGCAGGGCCGATGTACATGGGAGCCATCACGGTGTTCCTTTTCATCCTCGGACTGTTCCTGTACAAAGGCAAGGACAAATGGTGGATGCTGACGGCCACTATTCTGGCCGTGTTCCTCGCTCTCGGCAGCAACCTGATGTGGTTCACGAAGATTTTCTTTGAATATGCTCCTATGTACAACAAGTTCAGGACAGTGTCGATGGCGCTGATAATCCTGCAGTTCACCCTGCCGATGCTCGGCTTCGTCGTGCTGGACCGCATCCTGAAGCGTGAATATTCAAAGAAAGACTTTCTGCACAAAGGCGGAGCGGCACTCGCGCTGACGGCAGGATTCTGCCTGCTCTGCGCCCTGATTCCAAGCGTTGCAGGCTCATTCAGCGGCAATTCCGACGCAGAGATGCAGGACATCATCGTGGATGCCCTCAAGGCTGACCGCAGGCATCTGCTCGTGTCCGACGCCTTCTGGTCAATGCTGCTGATCGTGCTGACGTTCGGCCTCATCCTCTGGAGCTACGGCGGCAAGGAATCCGGCGACGGTGCCACGGTCGGCAATGGCAGGCGCAGGCAGGCCATTGCAGGAATATGCCTTCTCGTGTTCGTGAACATGTTCACTGTTGGAAAACGCTATCTCAATTCCGACGATTTCACGACGCCTAGACAGTTCGACAGGCAGTTTGCCGAAAGGGAAGTCGACAAACTGATTCTCGAGGACAATTCCCCGTCCTACAGGGTCGTCGACTTGACCTCGGACATATTCAATGATCCTTTCAACCCTTACTGGCACAAGTGCATCGGCGGCTACAGCCCGGCAAAGCTCCAGCGCTACCAGGACCTGATCGCCAGGTACATAATCAATGAACTCCAGTTTCTGACCGCCTCCGGTACCGTGGAAGAATTCGAAAACCGTCTAGACAGCATTCCTGTCCTTTCGGCCCTCAACACCAAGTACTTCATCCTCGGGGACAAACTGCCTCCTGTCGTGAACGCTCAAGCCTACGGTCAGGCCTGGTTCGTGGATTCCTTCGTTCCGGCGGCCACACCTGACGAAGAAATCGCGCTGCTTGATTCGGTTGACCTGCACAGGACGGCCGTCATCGGTGCAGATTTCCCGCAGGCCCAAGCCAGAGTTCAGGCTCAGGCTCCTCTTGAAGAATCCGCAGATTCAATAGCGATGACCGCATATGCCCCGAACGAACTCAAGTACCACTACAGCGCAGCCGCAGAGAGAACTGCAGTGTTCAGCGAAATATATTACCCTGAAGGCTGGACGGCCACCGTTGACGGGAAACCTGTCGATCTGTTCCGGGCAGACTGGGTTCTGCGCGCCGCGGTGCTTCCTGCCGGAGAACACGACATAGTGATGCGTTTCGAACCGCAGGTCTATTCGCTGAGCGCAAGCGTTTCCAGAGCATCTTCCGCAACGCTGTACATTCTGCTTATCCTTTCGGTTGCCGGCATTGCCGCAACAAGAAAAAAGGACTGACCGGACATCCGCAGAAGCAGTTCAATGGAGAATGTTAAAGTACATAAAATGAGCGGCTGGCTGGCTCTTAGCCCGCTGGCCGTGTTTCTTGTGACGTATCTGCTGTCATCGCTGGTGGCCCACGACTTTTACAAGGTACCGGTCGCATCGGCGTTTCTTCTGGCCTCCGCCTATGCGATGCTGATTACAAAAGGGCCGGTGTCTGAAAGAATCGACATATTCTCAAGCGGGGCCGGGAACAAAAACGTCCTGCTGATGATCTGGATATTCGTCATGGCAGGAGCCTTCGCGACAACCGCCAAAGAAATAGGCAGCGTTGAAGCCACTGTCAATCTGACGCTTACGGTGCTTCCGGGGAAACTGATCCTGGCCGGACTCTTCATCGCCTCCTGTTTCATTTCGATGTCAATCGGAACCAGCGTCGGAACAATCGTCGCCCTCGTGCCGATCGCGTCCGGCATAGCGGAGCAGGCGGGAATATCCTTGCCGCTTGTCACGGGCCTGATTGTCGGAGGGGCTTTCTTCGGTGACAATCTGTCGTTCATCTCCGACACGACCATCGCCTCCACGACGACGCAAGGCTGCTCGATGTCGGACAAGTTCAAAGCCAATGTCTGGATCTGCGCCCCTGCGGCGCTGATTGTCACCATCATCTACATCGTCATCGGATTCAACTATGACGCCGCCCCTGAAATAGGCGAGATTGAATATGTCAAACTGATTCCGTACCTGTCCGTCATTGTTCTGGCCCTGTGCGGAATGAATGTCCTTCTGGTGCTTGGAATCGGTCTGCTTCTCTGCGCCGTCATCGGCTTCCTTCACGGAATGACCTGGATTGGCTTTCTGGGAAGCATAGGGAACGGAATCTCGGGTATGGGAGAACTGATCATCGTCACCATGCTCTCTGGCGGACTGCTTGAGCTGATCAGGCATAACGGCGGCATCGATTTCATAATAAAAGGGTTGACAAAAGGCATCAAAGGCAGGAGAGGAGCCGAATTCAGCATCGCCGGACTTGTCGGGTTCTCAAATTTCTGCACGGCCAACAACACGATCGCCATTCTCACCACCGGCGACATTGCCAGAGACATAACCAGGAAGTTCGGGCTGGATTCCAGGAAAACGGCCAGCCTTCTTGACACTTTCTCCTGCATTATCCAAGGCATAATCCCCTATGGAGCGCAGCTTCTGATGGCCTCCGGATTCTCCGGCATTTCAGCCGCCTCGATAATTCCTTGCCTTTTCTACCCGTTCGTGCTTCTTGCCGTTTCCTGTTTCTCGATCATATTCAGATTTCCCAAACGCTTCTCATAATGGGAGTGCCGCAGCGGACCTCGAAGGCGATTCCCTTGCCGAGTATGGTGCTTCCGGCCACCTGGGCTATGGCTTTAAGAGCCAGGTTGGCAGGAACAAGGCAATCGCCATAGTGTCAAAAGGCTCTGAAGCCGGTCGGACTTCAGAGCCTCTCTCATTTCACTATGTCTGTCCTGCGGACAGTCTAATCGACGAGCTTGTTGTAGTCGGTCTCGCGGGCAGGAATCACCCAAGTCCAGTTGTTCCTGTCGGACGCGCTGTATTTGACCGCAAGAGCGGAAATGTAGCTGCCGCCGTTGCCGAGAGCCTTCCTCTCAAGAGGGTCACCCCAACGCTTGAGGTCAAACCAGTTGAAGCCCTCGCCGAAGAGTTCAATGCGCCTGTAGAGTTTGATTTCGTCAAGAAGCGCCTTACCCATAGCCGTGCAGTTGTATTCAGGGTCACGGCCGCTGTCCTTTGTCAGGGCGTTCATCGCATTCCTTGCAGCCGCCTCGTTGCCGAGGAAATAGTTGGCTTCGGCCTCGATGAGGTACATCTCGGCGGAACGGAAGATGTTCAGATTGCCGATTCCAGGCTGTACGAGAGTCTTGAATTTGAAATTCATATAGATGTAGCTCTTGGCGTTCTCAGCAAGATCGGGGTGAAGTTTCCTGGCATAGGCCAGAAGGTCTGATTTACCTTGCCCTGTAGAAGTGTTGTATTTGTATCCTTCAGGGTTAAGAAACATATCCCTTCGTATGTCAGTGACAGGAATCTTGTCATAAACTTCCTTGCTCATACATTTAGGATAACTCTTGACCTGTTTGGCTGCCGCATCATAGGCAACATAGGCAAAGAAGGAGTAGTAGTACAATGTCTCGTCGGCGGCTCCGTAGCAACTCCAGATCCACTCATCGTTGACAGAATTGAATCCCGACTGGTAATCTTCGTTCGACATCAGAGGATGGTCGGCGCGGGCCTTCTCGGCCATAGACACGGCAGTCTGGTAGTCCTGCCTGTTCAAAGCGGCGCGGGCGTAGGTCGCATAGGCCATATGGATGCTTGGAGAGTAGTTGTCATCGGAATCAGGCGAGAGTCCGGACTCGGTGTACAGTCTGATGGCCTCGTCAAGGTCGGCGTAGATCTGGGCATAGCACTCTGCCATTGTGCTGAGAGGCAGCTCGCCGGTCGAGGTGTCGACACGCAGAACGACTCCGTCGGAAGCGCCGTTGTTGGAATCGCTCCAGCGGACGCTGTAGCACTGGAGAAGCATCATATAGCTGTAGGCCCTGAACGAGAGCGCCTGCGCCTTGATGAACTGCTTTTCCGCATCCGGTCCGGAAGCACCGTCGATGTTCTCGAGAACCGAGTTGGCGTTGCCTATCAGCATATAGTAGTAGTACCAGTTGTAGTAGTTGTAGATGGAGGTCTTGTTGTCGTGGTATGAAGCGTTGATGACCGTGGACCAGCCGGGAAGGTTCACGACAAGATTGTCGCCCGGATATTCACCGGTGTAGAGCTTTATCGTGCCTTCGCCGTTGAAGCCCTGGGTACCCAGATACTGGCGGGTCATAAGCTTGCAGATGCCGTTGATGGCAAGGGCGGCGTTGTCGGTGGTCTCGAATATGGTCGCCGGAGAAGTGCTGCTCGTAGGGCTGGTCTCAAGATAGTCCTTCGAACACGAAGATGCGAGGACAGCACCTGACAGGAGCATAAGTGATATTTTGATTATATTTTTCATTTCGTTCAAAATTTAACGTTAACTACAGTCTTACGTTGATTCCGAATGAGAACACACGCGCTGTCGTGAAGGTGTTGCTGCTGCTGCCGGTGAAGTTCTGCTGAGGGTTCGTACCCTTGAGAGCGGTCAGCGTAAAGAGGTTTTCGGCCGTGAAGTTGACGGACGCTCCGGAGATGTCAAGCTTTCTGGTGATCTTTGAAGGAATGTTGTAGGAAACGGTCAGGTTCTTGAACACCAGATAATCCGACTTGTGGAGCCAGCGGGTGGACATCGACGAGTTGTACGTGTTGTAGTAAGAGTTCAGACCCGGAAGGGCTGTGGTGCTTATGCGGTCAGCGGAGGTTTCCGTCATTCCGGCAGGGGCGCCTGTCCAGGAGTTCAGCAGGTCCCTGTGCAGCTGATGCACGTTGGTGCTGGCGGACATAAGGGAAGCGTAGGAGCTGTCATACATCTTGCCGCCCATCGAATATGTGAACAAGGCGGAAAGGGTCAGGTTTTTCCAGGTCACCGATGTGCCGAAGCTGCCGTAGATCTTAGGAAGGGCGCAGCCGCTCCAGTCCCTCTTGGCGTAGGTCGTGTAGGTCGTGTAGTCCTTGCCGTTGATGTTGATGTGGTACTCCTCAGGAAGCTGCTTTCTCGTATCACCTTCAGCAGGCTCGCCGATGCAGTACTTCTCGTCATCGTAGAGGTAGAGGCAGCGGCCTGTCATCATGTCCACACCGGCATACTGGTAGGTGTAGAACTCGTACATGCTGTGTCCCTCGGCATACTTGAAGTTGCCTGAAAGGATTCCCTCCTCCCTGTTCTGCTCAGGAAGCGTGACAATCTTGTTCCTCTCGATGGTGGCGTTCATATTCAGATTCCACTTGAAGTCCCTCTTGCTGATGACATCGACGTCTGTGGCGATCTCAATACCCTTGTTGGAGACGGAACCGAGGTTCTGGGTGGTCGTGGACACGGCCGAACTTGTCGAAGTGGCTCCGGCTGAAAGCGGATTGTAAACGCTGAACAGAAGGTCGCGGGTGCGCTTGTCGTAATATTCAAGCGAGACGTTCCACCTGTTGTAAAGCCTTCCCTCGAGTGCGGCGCTCCAGGATGCGGCGGTCTCCCATTTGATGTCGGAGGCCTCGTTCTGAGTCTTGTAGGCCGCTCCCTTTCCTCCGTTATGGTTCAGGTAATATAGGGATCTGTAAGCATAGTAGCCGACGCCCTGGTCGTTACCGACCTCACCGTAGGAAGCCCTGAACTTCAAATTGTTGATCCAAGGAATCTCCTTGATGAAATCCTCGTTGGAAAGAACCCAGCTGCCGCCGACGGACCAGAAGTTACCCCATCTATGGTCAGGATGGAAGCGTGAGGAAGCGTCACGGCGGAAGGAGGCTTCTCCGAAGTACTTGTTGGCGTAGTTGTAACGGGCGCGGGCAAGATAGGACTCGCTGCGGACATTGTTGTAGTAGTCCGTCATCGAACTCATATCGGAGAAGTTGTTGAGAGTGGTCAGGCCGGCGAAGGTCTGGTTCGTCTTGTAGTTGTAGAGGTAGTTGTAGAAGTTTGCGTAATTCTCGTGTCCCACGAGCACATCCACATTGTGTTCTCCGAACGCGCGCTGCCAGGTGAGCTGCTGCTGGAATGTCCAGGTCTTGTAGCGGTAGATGGTGCGGGAGGCACGGCCGTTGTTGCCGGCTCCGTCACCGATCTCGGCATTGTCATAGCCTTGGCTCTCGCTGTTCCGGATGCTCATATCGCCCTTGATTGAGAAAGTGAAGTCCCTGAGGAACTTGAAGTCGGCGTAGAGCTGACCGTTGAGGGTTGTGCGGTAATTCTTGGACATATCGCTCTCCAGCTCCCAGGCTATGTGGCGGTTTGAGTTCTGTCCCCTGTCCAGTCCGGCATCGTACTGCTTGTTTCCAAACTCGTCAAGGATGTAGTCGCCGTTGGCGGAAGACAGGTCGTGCTGATGGACAGGA
Organism: Anaerotignum sp.; assembly: GCA_963600795.1. Classification (GTDB taxonomy): domain Bacteria; phylum Bacteroidota; class Bacteroidia; order Bacteroidales; family UBA932; genus Cryptobacteroides. Next base: position 6,801 of record CAVCDF010000165.1, read on the forward strand.
TAGATAGGGGCCATGTTGCGCGCGAAGTAGAACGGGTTGATGTATGCCGTGTTGCTGTCCGTGCTGGTGTAGTTGCTCTCCTGATAGGATCCGGAGAGGTTCATTCCGAGTTTGATCCATTTGCGCGGAGAAACGCTGACGTTGGCTCTTCCGTTGAAACGGGAGAAGTCAGACGACTTGATGTAGCCCTGCTCGTCAAGATAGGCGGTGGAAAGGTAGAAGCTTGACTTCTCCGAAGCTGCGTTGGCGCTGACGTTGTACTCCTGCCTGTAGCCAAGTCTCTCAATCGGCTTGTACCAGTCAAGGTCGCCGGCGATCTCTGACTTCACGGTTCCGGTCAATTTGCCGTTGGCGTCGAAAAGTTCCTCGTCGGACTTGTTGTAGATGTTGTACTTGGCGATGGTGGACACGAAATCCTTACGGGCCAGAGCGGTGGCCTCGTCAAGAGTCTTGTTGAGGGCCGGGTCGCTCATAAGACCGTTGCGGTAGGTAGTCCACATTGTTTCCATCCACTCGTCAGCGTTCATTGAATCATACTCAGCGATACCCCTCTGATAGACACCCTGGTTGATGTTGGCGCTGAGGGAAACCTTGCCGTCCTTACCTTTCTTGGTGGTGATGAGAACGACACCGTTGGAAGCCCTGTTACCGTAAAGGGCGGCGGAGGAAGCGTCTTTGAGGACGGAGATGCTCTCGATGTCCTGAGGGTTGAGGTCGGAGATGTTTCCTCCGAACACTACGCCGTCCATCACATAGAGAGGTGCGTTGGTGCCGTTGACGGATCCGAAACCGCGGATACGGATGTTCGGATCGCTGCCCGGCTCACCGTAGGAGTTGTTCACGCGGATACCCGGAGCCGAACCTTCGAGGACGGCGGCGACACTTGACGTGGCCCTCTTCTCGATGGACTTGGAGTTCACCTGCGAAACAGCGCCGACGATCGATTCTTTCTTTGCCACACCGTAAGCGACGACAACGACATCGTCAAGGAAATCGGTGTCGGTCACGAGAGAACAGTCGACTATGAGTTTCCCCTTGACAGCAACTTCCTGGGTGTGGTATCCTACAGAACTGAAGACCAGAACTCCGTCAGCAGGAACTGTCAATGAGTAATTACCGCGTTCGTCAGTAGCGGTACCGTTTCTGGTGCCTTTGATCTGAATGGAGGCGAAAGGTACCGGTTCACCTTCGGTGTCAGTTACCGTTCCTTTAACCTGCAGATTCTGAGAAAAGGCAGCCACTGTGCATAGAAAAAGCAAAGTGATGATTGCCGCAATTTTTTTGTTCATACAGTTTTGTTATTTAAAATATATAAGTCAACAGATTCCATCTGTCCCGGATGGCGGCTTTGCGTGAGAATACTCATAAACCAAAAACGACCGGCCTGCCTTCAGGTTTAGCCAAGGTAATTACTTTTTTTCAATATTCAACGCAATTTTCAGAAAAATTTGAATCGTTATAATATTTATTCATTCTTTTGATAACATTTCGGTGAAAAACAAGGTGACGATGCTTATGAAACGTTACGGCGGGTGAACAGGCGGGCCCGGACACAATCCGAACGTGAAAAGTGTTGCGAAATACTCAAGGAAATTATATCTTTGCGAAATAGTAAGATATTATACTAATTCATCAATAAATGGAAAAAGGTAAGACCGTACCTGCGTTCTGGGGTAAAGAGGACTGGCAGGCAATCTGGATTGGAGGCATCGTGATCATCATCGCCTGCATCGCCGTCCTTACAAAAGCGTTTGATTTCTCGGCCGTTAAATTCGCCACCTGGACTGTGGGAGAGTCTCTCTCCGAAGCAGCTGCGGCAAAGGTTGTCCCTCTTGGAGAGCAGCTGGCTTCCTGGGCGTTCTGGCGCAAGTTCCTCGTGACCTTCATCACTCTCGGAGTGCTTTTCACGGTCGGAGTCAAACTTCAGGGCGAAAGCGTGAAGAAATATGTTCCCGCCCTCATCGGCCTGTTCGTCATCGCCCTCGTCGTACGCCTCATCAGCGCCGAGTACACCCTCAACCGTTACCTTGAATGGGCCTTCTGGGCACTTCTGGTAGGTCTTCTGATTTCCAACACGGTCGGAGTCCCTGACTGGCTAAAGCCGGCCATAAAGACAGAGTTCTACATCAAGTCCGGACTTGTCATAATGGGATTCTCCGTACTGTTCTCCAACATCGCCAAATTCGGCCTCTACGGCCTCGGAATAGCCTGGATCGTCACCCCTATCGTGATTCTGTTCATGTGGTGGTTCGGCATCAAGGTGCTCAAGATCGACAACAAGCCGCTTGTCATCACTATGGCTTCGGCCACCAGCGTCTGCGGAACAAGCGCGGCCATCGCAACGGCCGCAGCGTCAAAAGCCAAGAAGGACGACCTTTCTGTCACCGTGTCCATCTCGATCATATTCACAATCCTTATGATGGTCTTCGAACCGGTGATCATCCGCGCCTGCGGAATGTCCCAGATTATGGGAGGCTCTCTGATCGGAGGTACGGTGGATTCTACGGGTGCGGTCGTGGTCGCAGGCACCGCCCTCGGCCCTGAGGCACAGCAGGCCGCCGTGCTCGTGAAGTCAATCCAGAACATCCTCATCGGATTCATCGCCTTCTTCGTGGCAGTGTTCTTCGCCACCAAAATCGACAACGACGGCACGACCAAAGTCGGTCCTGGCGAGATCTGGGTGCGCTTCCCTAAGTTCATCCTCGGCTTCTTCATCGCCTCGATGGTCGCTTCCTTCCTGATCCAGCCAATCTTCGGCGCTGACCAGGTGGGAGCCATCAACAAGGTCCTCGACCAGTACAAGAATTGGGCGTTCGTGCTAGCGTTCACCAGCATCGGCCTTGACACCAACTTCAAGGAGATCATCAAGAACATGCAGGGAGGCAAGGTGCTGTGGCTCTACATCATAGGCCAGTCGTTCAACATCGTGCTGACCTTCTTCGCCGTCTGGCTCCTCCTCTCCGGCAACTTCTTCCCGATCCCGACCCTTGACTAGCAAGGTAAAGGAATATTTATTCTCAGTCACAGGAATATGGACTGGAAGAAAATAGGCAAGATATTGACTCTGATTGTGTTCGGGGCGACGGTCATTGCCGCCCTCTACATAATGTTTCACGGAATGGGACTGCAGGACTCCCTGGATTTCGGAGCGGGGGCATATTACTACGCCGACATCCCCGAATTCGACAAGTACACCCAAAGCACCGACTACGCAGCCAAACTTCCGTTCTGGGTCTATGTGGTGCTGTTTCTCGCCTGGGGTGCGCTGATGTACAAGGTCTGGAAATGGCTTGACAAGTAATCTTCCAACAAATCAACGAATATGTCAGAGAAGGTTTTCGCGACTTGTTCCGCTTGCGGCGAAAGAAATGGAATCGAAGTCTGGAGCCGCATCAACGTGGGAGAAAATCCCGAGTTGAAAGCCAAGGTCAGGGACGGCTCGCTCTTCGTGTGGGAATGCCCGCACTGCGGCAAGGCCAACCTTGCCCGCTACCAGACTCTCTACCACGATCCTGACTCGCACTTGATGGTCTGGGTGATGCCCGACGGTATCCTGTCGGAGGACCGGGAAAAGGCTCTTGAGTCGCAGATGGAGGCCGTCTCGCAGGCTCTTGACGGCTATACTCTGCGGAGGGTTCCTGACACGGGGTCGCTGATTGAAAAAGTCAACATCTTCGATGCCGGGCTTGACGACTGCGTCATCGAGATGTGCAAATACATCACCAAGATGGAGATGGCGCAGAAAAGCGGTTCAAAGGACATCCTGTCCGCCAGGTTCAAGTTCTACCGCATCGACGGAGCCGACAATGACATCGAGTTCTACTACCCCGCCGAAGGGCAGATGCAGGGCCTCAAGATAGGCTTCAACGTATATGAAGACTGCGCCGGCATCATCCGCCGCAATCCTTCCGTCAAGCCCGGCGCCGGCTTCGCCCGCGTCGACCTCGACTGGGTCTCCCGCTTCTTCAGGTAACGACAGGACAATCAAACACATCAAAAGCGTAGCGGTAACCACTCTGAAATCAGTGGTTACCGCTACGCTTCAGTTAAAATATGAGATATAATTAAACTCCGCAGAGGCAACTGTTTGACTGATTGTCATCATATCCTTGTCGTACTTTAAGGTTTCCTGGGGTGTGAAGTTGGACACCGCAGATGCCTCGAAATAAGCCTCATAGGCCTTGTCACCCTCGGCCCAGTCCGGCATCCCGTCCATCTCCTTCGACCCGATGAGCAAATATAGCCAATAATCAGTCTCGTTGGTGATTTCTCCTGAAGATTTTCTGAATATCCTTGCGAATTCCTTGAGGTCAAAGAAGTGATATTCAGGGCTGGACGGCAGCTTGGTGTGGCACTTCACCTCTATCGTGCGGTAATGAAGATGATACTCGGCATATATGATAGTTGGGCAGGAAGAAAAGAAAATCGTAGCCCGTGGCAGATAAGAGGCTGATAATCAACGAAAAGAGTATGTGTCTGGTCGTGATTTTGCGACCAGACATATATAATGTACCCCTTTCTTTGGACAGGAGTAAGTCCATCTTAAGTCAATTCTGTGTGTGTGATGCAGAGCCTTCCGAAGGTAGTGCTCTGCATATTGGAGGCTCGCTCCGTGCGCTAAGGTAGTTATTCTTTTTCTCATCTTCAGATTCTTATGACTCTCTCCCTCCTTGCGCTTGTAATAGGATGTGCTTCGGGCTATGCCCAGCAATTGACACTGACGAGCTTTGCTCGGATACTTGCGCCGCTTGCCGTCCTTGCCGACAGCCTCTTTTGTTGGAGATATCAGTGCCTTTCGGGTATAGGTATCCCCAACTGCTTGTATACCCGCTTGCAAAAATCCACGTCCATCTCCAGCTCGCCGATTTTTCTGTGGAGGGCGTCGCGCTCCTTGTCGAAGTCTCCGGCTCCGGCCTTCGCTCCGAATGCCACACTGGCATTCTCCGCGAGTTCTTTCTTCCATCTGGAAATCATCTCGGGGGATATCTCGTACTTCTTCGCCAAATCACCCATTGTTGACGATTCTTTTAGAGCCTCCAAGGCAACCTTGGCCTTGAACTCCGGGGTGAACTTTCTTCGTGTTGTCTTTCCCATTTCGCTGTAAAGTTATAGTCTTTTTTTGACTTAACCTCCTGTCCGAAATTTGGGGGACATTATAATGACAAAAGACTCCTCTTTATTAGCCGCAACCAGTCGGTTTAAGTCGGACTAGGCCATTAGCAGGTTTACAATTCCAATGAATTCTCCTTCAGCAGGAAATCATAAATGCTTATGGTTGTGATACCGGATTCATCCCTTGTCACCGGACTTTCTTCTCCGATAACGATAATTTTCTTGAATGAATCATCCACTTTCAGCAAAGAAGCCCGTTCCTGCTTTATTTTCTCGTCAGACTCCATACGGTATGCCGACTGTATGTAGTAACGTCTACTCCCCAAATTACAGACGAAATCGACTTCAAGAGTGGATCGTTTCTGTTTTCCGTCTTCATCTTTTGTCACGACAGGAACGACCCCCACGTCCACATTGAACCCACGTGCTCTCAATTCATTGTAAACCATATTCTCCATCAGATGGCTTTTTTCCGACTGGCGAAAATTGATGCGAGCGTTGCGCAATCCCAAATCCATGAAATAATATTTGTAAGGGGAATTGATATACCGCTTCCCTTTGATGTCGTAACGGGTGGATTTTTCAATCAGGAATGAATCGCAGAGATAGTCGATATAATCCTTAACCGTATCGTAGGATATGACTGACTTCTTTTCGCTTTGGAACGTATTAGCCAACTTATTCGGATTGGTCAAAGCGCCGATACCAGAGGCCATGATGTTGATGAGTTCTTCCAAGTCGTCGTCTTTGCGTATGTCATAGCGATCCTTGATGTCCTTAATGTAGGTTTCGTCAAACAGTGATTTCAGGAAGCGTACTTTTTGCTCTTCGGCTTCATACGACAATATCTGCGGAAGTCCGCCATACAACATATATTCATTGAATCCGGCTTGCACTGTTCCGGAATAGGCAGACATATACTCCCTAAAATTCAGAGGATACATTTTTACCTCAAAACCGCGTCCGCGAAACTCCGTGATAATATCTTTGGACAGAAACTTCGCATTACTGCCGGTTACATAGATATCCACATTCCGCATCTTCAAAAAACCGTTCAACACATCTTCAAAGTCATCGAGCATCTGAACCTCGTCCAACAGGATATAATACATCCCATCATCAATGATATGGCTCTCCACAAAGGCGTAAAGCTTATCGGGATTTCTCATGCTCCGGTTCTTATAGTCCTCCAAGTCTACTTTTATGATATGGTCCGGAGCAGTGCCGTCTGTCTCGAGATAAGAGGCGAATATCTCAAAAAGTAGATAAGACTTGCCGCATCTGCGCATTCCAGTTATGACCTTAATCATCCCGTTATTTCGCAGAGAAATGAGTTCGTCTAGATAATTTTTTCGTTCAATGACTTTCATTGCTAATCGAATTTTACGTCACCGAGTGACGTGGTTTTCGATTACAAAGGTAGTTGTTTTCTTTAGTTATCCAAAAAGCCAATCAGAAAAAGTGTCGTTTGGTGATATAATTTTCGATTATCTGCTCTTTCTTTGATATAAAAAATACACTGTTACTGGTGCCCGTCCCTTTCACGGTTCGCATTGGCGAATTTACGGTGTTCCTCTCTTGAAAGACCTTCCTTGCAGTCAGCCCTGGCCGGGTGCGGTCTCGAAAACTCCCATGTCTTTTCCGAGCCGTTCTTTCCGTCCGGAACACCGTCGCCATTGCCAAGCGAATCCGGAAGTCCCGGAAGGCACAACAATATCTAAATTGTGAATATGAGGAAAGAAAGTCTTAAAGTCCTTGGAATAGAGGTATCCAGGGACTTGCCCGCAAAGGAACTGCTAAGGTTGTCTAACGAAGAACTGATGGACCCGCAAGTGGCCTACAAAGTTTCGGTTTTGAGGGAACTCTGCGAGGAGTTCTATGAGACATCACTGGAGGATCTCACGCCAATCCAGTCACCGACTGAAGCCGTGTCAGTTCTTTCCCCACACCTTAGATACCTTGACCACGAGGAGTGCTGGGTGGTTCTTCTTAACCGCGCGAATAAAATTCTGTAGAAGCATAGGATGTCGTCAGGAACTGTAAGCGCATGCCAAATAGATGTGGCAAGAATCGCAAAGATAGCGATAATTGCGGGGGCTACAGGCGTGATTCTGGCCCACAATCACCCGAGCGGTAGCCCGAAGCCAGGCTTGGCAGACATAAACGAGACATCAAATCTCAAAAAGGCTCTCAATACCTTAAGCATCAATTTATTGGATCATATCATCTTCGCTGACGGCAGATATTTTTCCTTTGCCGAGGATCGGGAATTCAGTCTCCATGAGTGACCGCACAGAGTTCTATTCTGATTCATGTACTTACGCAGGCATCTTCTGACTAAGGATGAAATGATTCTACGGACATATATTATCTGTCCAGCCACTCACGCAGTTCCGCTGATTTCTCTTTGCTCAGTGTCAATGGCTGGTCATATCCTTTGAGCCGGATCCTGAGGCGCGAGTTGAAGAACAGGCTTATGCGTGTTATGGAATCGATGTTCGCGATGTATTGCCTGTTGAGCCGGAAGAACATCCTCGGGTCGAGTTCGTTCTCCAATTCGCTCATTGTGAACTGGACGGCATTGGCGTCGCCGTCCGCCAACTTGGCATACACGTGCCGCTGATCGAAATAAAAATACAGGATGTCCTTCACATTGACCGGAATCAGCTCATCTCCCTTCCAGATCAATATGCGTTCCCTGTAAGTCCGGAGCTCGCCGACGACCGTGTCAAGTTTGTCCCTGTCGAACGCTTTCCGCCCGGCGATGCTTTCAACTTTCTTAAGCGCGGCGGAAAGACTTTTTTTTTCAATAGGCTTGAGAAGATATTCAATGCCGTTGTTCTTGAACGCCTTGAGCGCATATTCGTCATAGGCGGTGGTGAATATGACCATACATTCCGGCATCACCGCCTGGAACGCGTCGAACACATCACGATCCCGCAACCTTATGTCCGAGAAGATAATGTCATATCCGGAATATTCCGAAAGCCTTGATATGACTTCCGAAGCAGTGGTCAAAGGCCCGTCTATCTCCATGTCCGGGCGGAGGTCCCGCAGCATCCGTCTCAACCTGCGGAAACTGATCTCCTCGTCTTCTATTATCAATGCTTTCATGATGCTTGGATTATGGGAAGGCTCACCTCGAAGAACCGTTTATCGCCATCCCCGGTTATGCTTATCACAGGCTCCCTGCCACACTCTATTGAATATCTCTTCTTTAGATTCTTAAGTCCTATGCCGTTGCCCGGAATGTAGGACGCTGAGACCTGGCCATTGTCATACAGACTGTTGCTCACCACAAGCCGGTCGCCGCGTCTGAACACCCGGATCCGTAGCGGGTGTTCCGGTGACGGACAGTTATGCCTGACCGCATTCTCTATCAACAGCTGCATACTCATCGTCAGAATCTTTTCATCGCCCCGGCACTCAAGGCCACCGTCACTGAAATCTATGCTTGCCGGGAAACGGGTCTGCAGGATTGACACATACTCCTTGGCGAATGTCATCGCCTCCGAAACAGGGACAATGTCTTTCTCAAGGCTGTTGATGATATATCTGTATATCCTTGACAGAGAAACGGTAAACCGTTCCGCCCTTTCAGGCTCCTCTTCGATCAACCCTGAAAGGATATTAAGGCTGTTAAAGACAAAGTGAGGATCCATCTGTGATTTGAGAAGTCTTTTGGTCAAAAGAAGATTCTCCTCTTTTTGCTTGATTACGATATCTGTATATTCTCGTAACACATGGAATTCGGCCACAAAACTGGCAACGATGCAAAAAATATATAAACTTCCCCAAAAGTCATCTGTTTCAGGTTTATATATAAATTCAGCGATATACGTCTCATATAAAACAGCAATCAGAAGATTTAGGCTGATCGTTAGAATTCCGTTGGTAATCAGCCTTTTTGGAGTTGTTTGTTGTGGATGTTTCTTGCGTAGCAAAAAATGTTCGAGAAGCAGACTGGTGAGAGTGAACGTGGCGCAATACCCGAAATCTACGAAAACTCCGTTTATATTTATAGACCAAGCGTTGTGACCGACATAGATGGCGCTCCATAACAACGCATAAATGACGTATGCCGCTACGGAGAGGTACAACCATTGTTTTAAGAATGTTGACCACATTAGAAAGAACCCTTCCTTAATATATTGCAATGCTTTCATTCGTTATGTTTTTCACAAATTTACACAAACAATCGATACTTGCATCCAAAGGCAACCTGAAACGGAATTTTATTGTCATATTCAGGATAAATCCTGTATTAAATCATCAAATATTCCTGTTCGACACGTGAATACTCCTGTTCATACATTGCTTTAATCATAATGCCGTTTTTTCGGGTACATTTGCATACTAACTTTAAATTATTCATTATCACTGCTGTCCGGTAAAAAATCAAAAAAGTTCTTTGAAAATATTGAAAGT
>CAVCDF010000166.1:0-6190 GCA_963600795.1 Anaerotignum sp.
GCGTCGCAGGAGAATCTGCCTCTTCCTTCCGTTATGTACAGCAGCTGGTACTCCTGCAGGATTCTGCCGCTTTCGGCGGAGAAGATGTAGCGTGAAGGGTGGTTGCGCGGAGGGTAGTCCATTCCTGGAGCGATCTCCTGAAAACCGGCGGAATTGACGGCCGTACCCCACTTGAGGTCGACCGGGTTTACTGCCAAATATTTGAGATGAACTGAAGCCATTGTCCTCGGAGCCTATTGTCTGACACAAATATAGCGATATATATTCTTTAATCAAAATTACAAGTTGTAATGTCAGAATTTTCAGCGTGCTTGTAACGAAAAAAAACAAAATTTGTAACAGGCTTTCCGGCGGTTGCCGAAGGTCTTTTGAAGTTCAAGTAAAACCACGTAATATGAGTTTCATAGCATTTGATTTGGGAGCTACCAGCGGCAGGGCCATCCTGGGCACCGTGTCCGACGGAAAGCTCACGACGGAAGAAGTCTACAGGTTCCCCAACGCCGTCAGGGAAATTGAAGGAAAATACCATTGGGACATATATTCATTGTTCGACCACTTCAAGGCCGCGCTGAAGAAGATCGCCGGAATGGGAGTCAAGGTCGAATCCATTGGCATCGACACCTGGGGGGTTGACTTCGGGTGCATCGGCAGGGACGGGCGCATCCTGGGCCTTCCTAGGGCGTACCGCGACCCTTACACCGAAGGCATTCCGGAGAAGGTTTTCGAGTTCATCCCTAAGGAGGAGCTCTACTCTGCCACCGGAGTCCAGATAATGAATTTCAACACGATCTTCCAGCTGTATGCGCAGAGCAGGGAAGAAGGCTCGCCGCTGCACGAGGCGGACAAGATCCTCTTCATGCCGGACCTCCTGGCCTATATGCTGACCGGAAAGATGGTCTGCGAATACACCGACGCTTCCACGTCGGGCATCATCAACCCTCGCACCCGTGACTTCCAGAAGAGCCTTCTGGAGCGTCTTGGCATCAATCCTTCCATCCTGCTTGACATCGTGCAGCCGGGTACGAAGGTCGGAACCCTGAAGAAGGAAATCTGCGAGGAGACCGGAATGGAACCTGTCCCGGTAATCGCGGTCGCAGGACACGACACGGCTTCCGCCATCGCCGCGGTGCCTGCTTCAGACGAGCGCTTCGCCTACCTCAGCAGCGGCACCTGGAGCCTTATGGGCATCGAATCCCCGGTTCCTCTGATCAACGGCAAGTCGTTTGAATACAATCTCACCAACGAGGGCGGAATCGAAGGCACCACCCGCTTCCTGAAGAACATCACCGGAATGTGGCTGCTTGAGCAGAGCCGCAAGACCTGGGAGAGGGAAGGCCGGAAATATTCATACGCCGAGATCGAGAAACTGGCCGGAGAGGCTATAGACTTCCCTTCGACCGTCGATCCGGACGATCCGCGTTTCGCGGCTCCGAAGGATATGGACGCTGAGATCAAGGCCGCGCTTGCCGAGTCCGGGCAGAAGGTGCCTCAGACCGACGGTGAGATGATAAGTTGCATCTACCACAGCCTGACGCGCAAATACAAGGAGGTCATCGCGATGCTTCAGGATTTCGCGCCGTTCAAGATTGAAAAGCTGCACGTGATCGGAGGCGGTTCCGCCAACAAGCTCGTCAGCCAGCTCACCGCCGACACTCTCGGCATTCCTGTCATCGCGGGTCCTGTCGAGGGTACGGCCATCGGTAACATAATGATGCAGGCCAAGGTGGCCGGTCTGGTCGGCGACCGCTGGCAGATGCGCAGAATCATCGGCAATTCCATCACCGTGAACACTTACTATCCGAACAATAAACAATAACACTTTATCACTATGAACGAGAAATTGATAAGACAGGCTTACGAGATGGCCAAGGAGCGTTATGCGGCCATCGGAGTGGACACTGACAAGGCCATCGAACTTCTTGAGAAGACCCCGATCTCACTTCAGTGCTGGCAGGCCGATGATGTAATGGGCTTTGAGAACGACACTGCCCTTACGGGCGGCATCCAGGCCACGGGCAACTATCCGGGACGCGCCCGCAACATCGATGAGCTCCGCGCTGACATCAAGTTCGTGAAGAGCCTTCTCGCCGGAACGCAGCGTCTCAACCTGCACGAGATCTACGGCGATTTCCAGGGCAAGCACGTTGACCGCGACGAGGTAGAGCCTGCTCATTTCCAGAGCTGGATGGAATGGGGAAAGGAGAACGGAATGAAGCTCGACTTCAACTCCACTTCCTTCTCGCATCCTAAGAGCGGCGACCTTTCCCTCGCCAATCCTGACAAGAGCGTCCGCGATTTCTGGATTGAGCACACTAAGCGCTGCCGCAGGATCGCCGACGCGATGGGCAAGTACCAGGATGACCCTTGCATCATGAACATCTGGGTTCACGACGGATCCAAGGACCAGACAGTGGAGCGTCTCCGCTACCGCCAGATCATGGCCCAGTCCCTCGACGAGATCCTCGCCGAGAACCTCCCGGGGATGAAGACCTGCCTTGAGGCGAAACTCTTCGGCATCGGACTCGAGAGCTACACTGTCGGCTCGCACGACTTCGTGACCGGCTACTGCTCTACCCGCAAGCTTATGTACACCCTCGACACCGGACACTACGAGCAGACCGAAAACATCAGCGACATGGTCGCCTCCCTGCTTCTGTTTGTGCCTGAACTGATGCTTCACACCAGCCGTCCTGTACGCTGGGATTCTGACCACGTGGTCACGATGAACGACCAGACCCTCGACCTGTTCAAGGAGGTCGTACGCGCCGGCGCTCTCGACCGCACGCACATCGGTCTTGACTACTTCGACGCTTCCATCAACCGCATCGGAGCCTACATCATCGGCACGCGTTCAACTCAGAAGTGCATGCTCCAGGCCTTCCTCGAGCCGCTCGGGACCCTGCGCAAGCTTGAGGACAGCGGCAAGTACTTCCAGCGTCTCGCCCTTCTGGAGGAGGCCAAGTCACTTCCGTTCGGAGCCGTCTACGACTACTTCAACCTCAAGAACGGCGTTCCTGTCGGCGAGGAGTTCATCCCGGCCATCGAGAAATATGAGGCCGAGGTCACCTCTAAGAGATAGTGTCCGTGGCAGATAAGCCACTGACGGTCAGTCAACAAAGTAAAGTCCTGGTGCTGATTTCCGCACCAGGACTTTTGTCTTTCAGCTAATTTACAGCACTTTAAGTGCCACGGGCTACCGCTTGAGGAACTTGATGAATTCCTCGACTGACAGGTTGTAACCCCTTACCGGAGCGAGAAGGTTGCCGTCGGCGTCCAGAAGGGCGTAGTTCGGCTGGGCGTTCACGTTGAACCTCGTGCGGGCTATGTAGGAGTTCACGCGGCCGATCTCTTTCAGGACCTTGCCTTCCGGTGTGGTCATCCAGTCCGCCTCGTCGAGTTTGGTCTTGTCATCCACGTAGAGAGCGACGATGACATATTCATTCTTCAGAATTTCGAGGACCTGCGGGTCGCTCCAGACTCTCTGCTCCATCTCGCGGCAATTGACGCATCCGTGTCCGGTTATGTCCACGAAGACGGGCTTGCCCTGGGCCTTGGCAGCCTTCAGGCCATCTTCGATCGTGAAGTAGCCGGTCAGGCCGAGAGGCATCTTCAGGTCATATTTCCGGCCGTAGGATTCCGCCTGCGGATCTGCTGATGTGTTCTCGCCGCCGTTGCCGGCAACGCTGCCGATTTGGCCTGCCACTGTTGAGGCAGGAGTGTCGGCATAGTTGTAAACGATGAAGTCCTGTGTCTCAAGCGGCGGAAGGTAGCCTGAAAGCGCCTTCAGAGGTGCGCCCCACATTCCCGGAATCATATAGACCACGAACGTGAACACAGCTATTGCCAGTCCCAGCCTAGTGACCGAAATGTGTTCGACGGGGGAGTCGTTTCTGAATCTCAGTTTGCCGAGAAGGTAGAATCCCAGCATCGAGAACACGACAATCCATATTCCCAGATAGACCTCTCTGTCGAGAAGGCCCCAATGGTAGGTCTGGTCCGCGACGCTGAGGAACTTGAACCCCAAAGCTACTTCTATGAATCCCAGCACAACCTTGACGCTGTTCAGCCAGGAACCGCTCTTCATCTTCTTGAGCAGTGAAGGGAACATCGCGAGGATGGTGAACGGCAGGGCGAACGCCACTGAGAAGGCCAGCATCGTGACCATAGGAGTCCAGAACTCTCCCTGGGTGGATTTGATCAGTACGGTGCCAACGATAGGTCCCGTGCAGGAGAAGGACACCAGCACGAGGGTGAGGGCCATGAAAAATATTCCTCCAAGGCCTTTGCCTCCGCTCTTCGCGTCGCTCTTGTTGGCCAGGCTGGAAGGCAGCTCGATTTCGAACGCTCCGAAGAAGGAGGCTGCGAAGATCATGAAGACTATGAAGAAGATGATGTTAGGCAGCCAGTGCGTCGCGAGCCAGTTGAATATGTCCGCAGTCACGGCATTGCCTCCGATCACCCAGGTGAGCCCGATGATGACGCTGATCGGGACTGTGTACAGAAGGACGATGAAAAGGCCGTAGATGAATGCCTTGAATCTGCCTTCCGCCGCGGTCGTGGACTGCTTCATGAAGAACGACACAGTCATCGGAACCATCGGGAACACGCACGGTGTCATAAGCATCGCGAAGCCCCAGAGAATGGCCTCTATTATAAGGGCCCAGAGCGAGCCTCCGGCGTTCTGCCCTTCATCGGCCTGCGTGTCGGCGGCGATGGTTTCCGCCGGCTGTCCGTCAGCGGGAGCGGCCGCCGCATCTGCGGAACCGTTCAGTTCGACCGAAAACTCCCAGGTCTCCGGCGCCGCGCAGTAGGTGTCGTTGCATCCGCTCCAGCCGACTTCACCCTTGACGGTGGCGGACCGGCCGTTCAGGCGGACCTTCTGCGTCAGCTTCACCTGCCCGTAGAAGACCTCCTCACCTTTGAAGTCGTCAGGCTCCGTGACCTGCACGAGGCTTCCTTCCAATGAATATGCTTCATCGGGAGCGAATTCGATTACGATAGGATTGTACTTGTGGTCAACCGTGTAGATGTGCCAGCCATCGGTCACGTTGCCGGTGAAAGTCAGTTCGAACATCCCTTCGGCGACCTTTTCGGCGGAGACCGACCACTTTGCGGTGGCCTCCGGCGCCTGCGCAAAAGAGGCTGCACTCCAGACAAGGAGCGCAGCCATCATTGCAATAGCCTTTTTCAGATTATGTGACATGGAATCTGTTGTGATTGTATTCTTTTATTTGATCCGGACGGCTGATTACTTGGCGTAAGCCACGGAGCGGGTCTCCCTGATGACGGTGATCTTCACCTGTCCCGGGTAGGTCATCTCCTCCTGAATCTTCTGGGCTATGTCAGCCGAGAGCCTTGTCGCCTGGTCGTCGCTGACCTCGTCGGCTCCGACGATGACTCTAAGTTCACGGCCTGCCTGGATTGCATAGCTCTTCGTAACTCCCGGGTAGGAAGCGGCGAGATCCTCCATACCCTTCAGCCTCTTGATGTAGGACTCGATGACTTCACGGCGGGCTCCAGGGCGTGCGCCGGAAATGGCATCGCCGATCATCACGAGAGGTGAGATTATGGACGTCATCTCGATTTCCTCGTGGTGGGCGCCGATGGCGTTGCAGATTTCAGGCTTCTCCTTGTACTGCTCAGCCAGCTTCATTCCGAGCAGTGCGTGAGGCAGTTCAGGCTCCTCTTCGGAGACCTTTCCGATGTCGTGCAGCAGACCGGCCCTCTTTGCAATCTTAGGGTTGAGCCCGAGTTCTGAAGCCATTATCGCGCAGATGTTGGCTACTTCGCGCGAGTGCTGGAGAAGGTTCTGGCCGTAGGAAGAACGGTATTTCATCCTGCCTATCATCTTGACGAGCTCGATGTTCAGACCGTGGATGCCGAGGTCGATGCAGGTTCTCTTTCCTGTTTCGAGAATCTCGTCTTCAAGCTGTTTCTGGACTTTCGCTACAACTTCCTCGATGCGTGCCGGGTGGATTCTTCCGTCAACCACAAGCTGGTGCAGAGCAAGTCTTGCAACCTCTCTGCGCACCGGATCGAAGGCGGACAGCAGGATTGCGTCAGGCGTGTCGTCAACCACGATCTCCACTCCGGTGGCCGCTTCCAGAGCCCTGATGTTGCGGCCTTCGCGGCCGATGATGCGGCCCTTTATCTCATCGTTCTCGATAGGGAAGGTCGTGACTGCGTTCTC
>CAVCDF010000167.1:0-6772 GCA_963600795.1 Anaerotignum sp.
TAGCCGGACCGATCCACGGTGTCGCCGCCACGGATGCCGCTCCTTCGGTGGTCGCCGCTGCCGCCGCCGCTGTCGCCTCGGCTTTCTTGGCCGTGGTGAGGGCTACGATGGACGGTATGGCGGAGGCTATGGCCTGCAGCAGGTTGCCCGCCCACTCGAGCCAGGCGGCGGCACCCTCGCCAACGACTTCAGACAAGCTGGAGAACGTGCTTCCTATGGCACTGATGCCGTTCTGGAACGCGCTCTGGCGCTTCTGCGCCCCCTCCATCGCCTTCTGGTACTCCTCGATGTCCTCGGCCGTCTGTTCTATCGGGGTATTTCCCTGGAGGCCCTCGTATGTGTCTTTCTTCCTATACTTGTCCTTGGCCGTGTACTTCGTAGCCGTGCCGGATGGCAGCCCCGTGAGCGAAGGCAGGTCCATAAGCGAGCTGCCCCGCTCGCGGCCGAGGGCATAGTATTCCGAGACGAGCGTACGCACGGCCGCCGCCTCATCGCCGTACTTGTTGATGAGTTCCGTGATGCCGGACTTCATGGTGTCGAGCCTCGTCTTCGTCTTATCGAACACCGAGTTGAACGTTCCCTGC
This sequence comes from Anaerotignum sp., assembly GCA_963600795.1. Lineage (GTDB taxonomy): Bacteria > Bacteroidota > Bacteroidia > Bacteroidales > UBA932 > Cryptobacteroides. Next base: position 585 of record CAVCDF010000167.1, read on the forward strand.
ACCTCGACGGCCCGCTCCACCTTCTCCCTGTAGCTCCGCACGTCCTCGGCGAGTCCCTTGACGCTCTTGCCGTTGGATGACGACGCCACGCCGAACTTCTTCCCGAGGCTGTCGGCCCTCTTCTCCATCTGCTTCAGGACCTCCGAGGCAGACTTGGCCTCGGCCTCGTTCACTCCGGCGAGGTCGGAGACGAGCTTCTTCTGGTTCTGTATCTCCTTGTTCAGGTCGGTGAGAGACATCGTGTGCCAGTCGGCGGCCTTAGCCGCTCCCTCGGTGCCCGCCGCCATCTCGTCCGCAGCCTTCGCAGCCTCGCCTGAGGCTTCCCTGATTGCTTCGGCAGTGGCGCTGACGGAGGCCTCGAGCTCCTTCTCGCGTGAAACGAGCCTTGAATATTCCGGAGTCTGCGCCACGATCGAGGCATATCCCATATTCACGGTCTTCGTGTCGCCGCCCGTGTCCTCGAGTTCCTTCTTGCGCTTCCGCACCTCGTCAAGCTCCACGATGTCGCCGGACTGCTGCTCTATGAGTTTCTGGGCCTTCGCCTGGTAGCCCAGCTGGCGGCAGTACGACTCGCTCTTGGACTGGAGGACGTCGTACCAGTCCGCAAGGGTGTCGTAGCAGCCGAAGGAGTCCCTGTACTTCCCGTTCAGTTCCTCCACCTTCTCGCCCTCCTGCCCCTTGTGCTTGATGAGGTCCTCTATTTCCACAATATCTCTGGCAATCTCGGCCCTCGCGGCCGCGGCCGCGTTCTTGTAGGCCGATGTAGCCTCGTCCGTCTCGCCCAGCGCGTCGGCGGCGGACGATGATGACGATGTCAGTTTCGTGAGCAGCGTGACGATGCCCTCGATGGCGAGAGCCACGCCCATTGTCATAGCCGCGTACAGCGCCACGGTGGCCACCCTGAGGGCGGTCACGCTCACCGCCGCTCCGGACGATGACGCTCCGAGCAATTTCGTGGCCGCCGCCTGGACCTTCTGGTTCACGGCGCAGGCGAGCGACTTGACCTTGGTCAGGTCGAGGGAAGAGGCCAGCGACTTGAACGATGACACCAGTTTTAATATCCCCGCCGCGTCGTCCCCGAACTTGGCGAGGAAGTCGACCAACGGGATCACCTTGGCCAGCGCCCGACCGGCCATGTCCTCGATGTTGCCGAACCCCGTCTCGGCGGCGAACCTCGCCCCCTCTGCGGTGTTCCTCAGTGCCTGGGACATTCCTCCCACTGACTCGCCGACAACCTCGGCGAGCACCGCCGCCCTCTCGCTCTCGTCACCGAATTGGAGGATGTGCTTCTGCGCTTCGTCGAACTTGTAACCGTATCGGCTGAGGGCCTCCGTCTGGCCGTTCATCACCTTGCCAAGCATAGAGGCTATCTGGGCGACGCTCTCGCCGCTCGCTCCCACGCCCAGCTGCTGGGCGGCCATGTCGTTCAGCACCGGGATAAGGGTCTCGAGGGAGGACGACAGCTCGAGGTAGGTCGCGAGTTCCTGCGCTCCGGCGAGCTGCGCCTCCTTGCTTGTAACCCCGGACCGCTCCTGCGCGTCGCAGAGAGCGTCTATCGAACCGATCTCGTCCTCGGTCGCCCCCATCGTGTTGCGCATCGCCTGACCGAGTTTGGCCAGATTGGTCTCCTCCTCGATCACGCCAGAGGCCAGGCCTCCGAGCATCTCCTTCAGCCCGCCGAGGGCTTCCTGGAACTGTCCCGCCGCCTGCGAGGCTTGTGACCAGTTGATGATGTCCTTGTCAAGGGTTTCGACCTTGCCCTTGATGGCCTCAATGGCCTTCCCGAGGTCGTCGGCGGCTATCCCGACTTCCTTGAAGGAACCCTGGTCATCGATTCTTATCCTTACCGATACGGTTTCTGCCATAATTGATTATCTTTGTGGCGTTATGGTTGATTTTCTGAAAGACATCGCCTATCTCTGGATGGAATTTCCTATCACCACCTTGGTCTTGACCATCGCGGCGGTGTTCTGTGCATATTTCATCTACTGCTCGGTTGACATCCTGTTTCACGATCCTCTTCGGAAGCGCAGGGATTCCGGCCGTTCCTGAACCGCCTGACCCTTTCCGCTATCTCGTCCATCCTCTCCTTCGTACTCGGCGGTCCCTGATGCCCGGCCCCGGCTTTCGCCCCGCCGTCCCAAGGGAACCTCATCACGTCCGTCGGCCTGACAGGTTTTTTGCTGTAGGGCTGCAGCGACATCGCCGCGAGGAGCCTCGTCCGCTCCCATTCCTGCCTCGCCTCTCTCTCCTGCCGCTCCTTCCATCTCTCCGCCACGGCGGAGAACTCGGAAGGGGTGCATCGTTCAAAGTCGGACAGACTCATCCCCACGCACCCCACCGCAAGTCCCAGCAGCGTCTCGATGTCGGCCGGACCGCCGCCGTCTACTTTTTTTTTGAGCCTTCGGCCTGCTGCTCGGCGTAGAACCTGTTGAGTCCGTCCGGGTCGAGCCTGTCGGCGAAGTCGTCCAGGGAAAGCCCGAACGTCACCCCGTCGGCGTTGCAGGCGCTGGCCACGCAGCACCACAGGAAGACCACGAGGTCGGACACGTCGTCCGAGGCCATCGCGCTCACGTCCCTGCCGGTCTCCCGCTTGAAGCGGAGCATGGCACCCATCGTGACCCTGCACGGATACTCCGTGCCGTCAACCTTTATCCTCGTCATCATGGCTATGCGGCGTCTACGTCAAACTTACTCTCGTCGAACGTGTCAGGCTCGCCGTCGTTGCTGAGCGACACCTTGTAGGTGGTGTCCTCGTTGGCTGCGGCCGTCATCTCGAGGTTGGTGATGATGAAGCTGCCCGACATGTAAGGCGTGGTGTCGTTCTCGCGCTCGAAGGCGTCGAGCGTCACAGGCAGACCGGCCTTCCACTTGGCCAGGAGTTTCTTGAAGCCGCCCTCCGTCTCGCCGTGGAAAGCGAGTCCGTCCGCCGACACCTCGATGCTGAGGCCCGACACGGTCTTGCTCTTGAACTTGCCCGATTCAGCCTTCTTCTTGGTGGCCACGGGCTTCACCGCGGTCTCCTTGGTCTCCGTACTGTAGGTGACCGTGTGGCTGGTGCAGTGGCCGACCGCTTCGCCGTCCACGCTGATCAGCAGGTCGTTGCCGTTGATGTACTTGTCCATAATTAATGTCTCTTAGTTCTTAAAAAATCCTTTGATTAACTTCCAGATGCCGCTCAAACGCCCTTTGAACGCCTTCGCGGCCAGCAGGACGGCGATGCCCGCCGCTGCCGTGACGGCCGTCCAGACCGCCGCCTTCCGCCAGAACCGCCGGCCTTCCGCCTTCTCCTTCGCCTCCGTCCGAGCCACCGCCGCCGGGGTGTAGGAGGAGTCTCTCGCCGAGACGGTCTCCGACCTCGCCGCCGATCCTGTCAGCGCCGCCGCCGAGACGGACGAGGACACCGCCGACGCGGCCGTCCTGGTCCTGCCCCTCACGGTCTCCCTCGACCTGAGCGGGGGCGTGCCCGTGGCGCTGTCCACAGGCATCGAGGTGTCGAACTCCTCCCTGACGGAGGTGAACTCGGCCTCAGTCTCCGAATATGTCCGGCAGGTGTCCGCGGCTCTGGCCGCCGCCAAGGCGGTCATGCTGTCCTCTGAGGACACCGCCCCGGTCCTGATGTCGGCCGTCCCGCCTGTTTTCCCCGCCGTCCCGCAGGAGGCGAGAGCGAGGGCAGCAGCAGCAGCTATGGGAAGCAGTTCACGCATCGCTCTTCCTTATCCTCGTTATGGTCTTGACACCGTCCAGCTGCTCCCTGAGCTGGGCAATCTCGCCGGAGAGCTTGGCGTTCTCGAGGCGCATCGCCTCCACCTCGCCCTTGAGGTCGGCGTTCTCCCTCCTCAGGGCCGCCACCTGCGACTTCATCTCGGCGTTCTCCCTCCGCAGCTCCACGACCGTGTCGTTGAGCGACAGGATGGTCTGCATCTGCTCGGTGTTCTTGGCCGACAGGGCGTCGATGGACCTCTGCAGGTCGGAGAGGAAGTCGTTCCTGCGCTTCCGCCGGCCCCCGAGGAAACCCGCCACTCCGGTCGCAGCGGGAAGCAGCACGTCGGTGGCTATGCTTATTATGTCAGTCGTCTCCATGTCAGTCCTGTCTTATACCTATAGACCTTAACCATTCCTGGACATCGAACGAGGGACAGGCCTTAGCCGCCAGCTCGTTGTGTCCCACTATCCTTACTGACGGGTGCCGTCTGTGGAAGGCCGTGACGTAGTTCTTCAGGGCCTCCAACTGCGCGGCCGTACGGGTGTCCTTCGGCGTTTTTTTGTCTGAAGAAAGCCCGCCAGCATACACCACGTGTCGGCTGACGCCGTTGTAGCCCTTCGATCCGTTGGTGACCTCCCACGGATCGACATTTCCGTCCTCGTTGTTGTCCACCAGCCTCTCGACCCTGCCGTCCAGATGAATCAGGTCGGTGTACCCCACCTGCTTCCAGCCGCGTCCGGCCGGCGGGGGCGAGGTGTGCCACCGTCTGATCTCGGCGGCGGTCACCTCACGCCCCTCGGGGGTCGCGGTGCAGTGGATCACAAGGTATCTGAGCCTGGCCATCGTTCAGTCTCTTCTTTAGGCGTTCGCCCGGTAGCCCGACACTATGGTCACACCGGCGTCCTGCTTCTTAGGCAGGGCGAGGAAGTAGTGCCTGTAGTTGATCAGGCTCCTCTGGTTCTGAGGGTCGTTCTTCGCCTCGCTGTAGTACATCGTGGTGCTTCCGGTGGCCTTGAACACGCGCGGGGTGTAGAACCCGAACGAAGCCTGGAACTCGCCGGCCGATGCGGTGGCGTCCACCGCCTTCTTCTCGCCAGCGGAGGTGTACAGAGGGTTGTAGGAGGCCTCGAAGATGTCGAAGCCGTAGAGTCTTCCGACCTTGCCGTTGGTGTTGTCGAGGCTGTACTGGCGCGCGAACTCCTCACTCCATCCGAGCATGTCGTTGATATGGTCGGAGCAGAGCACCAGCCTTCTGTTCTCCGCCGGCACTCCGAGCTTGTCGAGCGCCGCCTTGGCGCGGATGAAGTCCTTCCTGGTGAGGGCGAGCCTTCCGGTCTCGGAGTCCCTCTCTCCCGTGGTCACGATGACCGGGGTCTTGGCGGTGTTCTTCGCCGCGCAGAAGGCGTGAGCCGCCTTCTTGTACTTCGCGTCGCTGATGGCGTTGCGGTGAGACTCGGTCACCCTCGACATCTTGTCGTAACTGCTCGCGTAGAGCTCGTCGTCGGTGATCGGGGTCGCCTTCGTCTGGAACTTGTCCAGGCTGACGGAGATGTCCCCGTCGCTTAGCGACTGCACGTCTATCGGGTAGGTGGTGTTGTTGATCAGCACGTCCGGGTCCACGCCCACGTCCACGAGGTGGATGACATCGTTGCCGACCACGGACGATGCGTCCGGGATGCCGTCAAGCCAGGATCCGTCCAGTCCGGCGCGGAGCGCCTTGACCATCTCGCCGGTCCATATCTCCCTGAGGACCCCGGCCCGGAGGACTCCGGACACCGGACTTCCGGCAAACAGGCCGGCGATGCCGGCGAGGGCGTTGGACGCTATCGCTCCGGTGAGAGGTGAAGCGCCCGCAGCTGAGGCGCAGAACGCGCCCACGACCGCGTTGAACACAACGGCGGTGATGAATGCTATGAATCTTCTCATACTCGTAAAATAAAAATGTTAGTCTTCCTCGTCAAAAACCGGCTCGATGCCGTACTCGGCCTTGTAGAGCCTGATGTAGGTGTCCCTGTCGCCGGACCTCATGGCCTCGAGCCTGTCGGCCGGCACCTCTCCGAGCCTCGAGTATTCCTTCGCGGCGGCGCCCAGGTTGAGCGTGCGGCTGATCTTCGCGGCCGGCGACATCGCGGCGATGGTGGTCTTCAGCCCGTCGAGGCCGATGGCCTTGCCCAGGGCGATGAAATGCTCCCTGCTCGCCTGCGGGATGCGGCCTTCGGCCACTCCGCCGTCCACGGCCTGCGTGACCGCGGCGAGGATGAGCGTGTCCCTCTCGGCACGGAGGCCGTCAGCCTCCTGCCTTCCGGCCGCCAGCTCGGCGGCGCGCGCCCTCACCGCCGCGTCGTCGGCGGAAGGGTCCAGACCCATCAGGGTCATGATCTCGTTCACTTCCATTCTCTTTGTCTTGTTGGATTTATTGATAGCCGGGAGACTCCCCCCGTCCTTTCCGAGTTTCAGGTCCACCCCGTCCCTGCGGAGGACC
>CAVCDF010000168.1:0-5229 GCA_963600795.1 Anaerotignum sp.
AGTCCGGTCGTCGAAAGACGTCCGGACTGTTCTTCGTTTATGCGGGGCCGGGCCGTCCACTTCCGTGCGCAAAAAGCCTTTTCCCACGCATAGCACCCGTCCCTGGGCTTCCGTAAATCCATGGCAGATCTCTGCGGCAGACCGGAAGCCGCAGTTGATTGCCGACATGGCGAAGGCCACCTCTAACCCGGATTCTTGTAACGTGCAGAATCCGGGTTAGAGGTGGCCTCCGCCTTTTCAAGTCATATTATCAACTACTGTATGTCCTAAACCTGTTGTGCGCAAAAACCCCTTTTCCACGCACGGACTCCGGCCCAATCTTCTTCCGAAAGGTGCGCCCGTTTTCGCGAAATATCGTTCCCGGCGCCCGCCATTTTCGTGTTTCATAATTTTTTGATAAAACCCTTATTTATTCGATATATTTTGCAGTTTGGAAAAAATGTAGTATTTTAGCACCGCTAATTGTGCAATTTATATTCATTAATGTTATGAAACGTATATTAACTGTTCTTGCAAGCATTGCGCTTGTAGCTTCTCTGACCGTTGCGAACGCTCAGAAGAAGGATTTTAATGGTTATTGGTTCATGCAGCTCCAGGGTGGCGCTGCACACACCATCGGTGAGACTTCATTCTCTGATCTCATCTCTCCGTCAGCTGCCGTATCCCTTGGTTATCAGTTCTCTCCGGTTTTCGGAGCAAGACTTAACGTCAATGGCTGGCAGGCTAAAGGCGCTGTCGTAGGCACCAGCAATGCCTACGAAGTTTACAAGTGGAATTATGTTGAAGGCGCCGCTGACGTTATGGCTGACCTTGCCGCCATCTTCGCCGGCTACAAGTATGACCGTACCCTTAATCCTTACATCTTCGGCGGTGTGGGCGCTAACTATGCGTTCAACAACGATGAGGCTACAACCCTCCACAACAATAACTGCTTCCCTGCCGATCCTGACTACTACTGGTCAGACAACCAGGTATCCCTCGCCCTCAGGGCAGGTGCCGGTCTCAACATCAGACTCACTGATGTGATCGCATTCAACATCGAAGGTAACTGCAGCTTCCTTGACGACCACTTCAACTCAAAGAAGGGTTCAAAGGCTGACTTCCAGATCAAGGCCGTCGCCGGTCTCACCTTCAGCTTCGGTAAGGCAAAGCCAGCTCCGGCACCTGTTCCAGCACCGGCTCCAGCTCCTGTAGTAAAGGAACCGGAACCAGAACCGGAACCAGTCGTTGAGAAGGTTATCGAGGAGCCTGCATTCGAGTCTCTGACCCGCAACATCCTCTTCGTCATCAACAAGTGGGACATCCGCGACAGCGAGCAGCTCAAGATTGACGAGGTTGTCGAGGCCCTCAAGGCTAACCCTGACACCAAGGTTCGCGTTTCCGGTTACGCTGACAAGGCTACCGGTACTCCTAAGAGGAATCAGTTCCTTTCTCAGAAGAGGTCTGAGGTCGTTGCCGAGGCAATCGTCAACGCCGGCATCGCAAAGGACAGGATCATCACTGAATATTTCGGTGACACCGTCAATCCTTTCGAGACTCCTGAGGAGAACCGTGTCGCTGTCTGCCTTGTTAAATAATTAAGCATAGAGCGAACGAAATAAAGGCTGGGTTCCAAACACCCGGCCTTTTTTGAGGAAGAAGGCCTTTCCCCAAGAATCAAGAATCTTGGGTTCAATGAATATGATGAAGCCCCCCTTGTCCCAAAGGGGACCTCTTTCCGGCAAAGACCTTTCCTCTCCCGGCAAGAACCAAACAAAAACAAATTTATATTCAATAATATTCAATTATGAGAATTGTACGTGTTACAGGAAGGGAGATCCTCGACTCAAGAGGAAACCCTACGATTGAGTGTGAAGTTGAACTCGAATCCGGCATCATCGGAGTAGCTTCTGTACCTTCAGGCGCTTCCACCGGCGAGAACGAGGCCCTCGAGCTTCGCGACGGAGACAAGAACCGCTACGGCGGAAAGGGCGTTCTCAAGGCAGTCGCCAACATCAACGAGAAGATCGCCCCTGAAATCATCGGTATGTCCTGCCTCGAGCAGAGAGCTATCGATGAGGCTATGATCAAACTTGACGGCACCGCCACCAAGAGCAACCTCGGAGCCAACGCCATCCTCGGCGTTTCCCTCGCAGTCGCCCACGCTGCCGCCAACTATCTTGACATTCCTCTCTACCGCTACATCGGCGGCACCAACGGCCACGTGCTCCCTGTCCCTATGATGAACATCATCAACGGCGGAGCCCACTCAGACGCTCCTATCGCATTCCAGGAGTTCATGATCCGTCCGGTCGGCGCCAAGAGCATCGCTGAAGGCGTAAGAATGGGCGCAGAGGTTTTCCACGCTCTCCAGAAAGTGCTGAAGGGCCGCGGACTCTCAACCGCTGTAGGTGACGAAGGCGGTTTCGCTCCGAAGCTCGGCGGAATCAACGATGCCCTCGACTGCATCATGGAAGCCATTGAGAAGGCCGGTTACAAGCCGGGCGCCGATGTGACCATCGCTATGGACTGCGCCGCTTCAGAGTTCTGCTTCAAGGAGGGAGACAAGTTCTTCTATGACTACAAGCAGCTCAAGACCGGTATGGCCAAGGATCCTGAAGGAAAGAAACTCTCCACCGAGGAGCAGATCGCTTACCTTGAGGAACTTATCACCAAGTACCCTATCGACTCCATCGAGGACGGCCTCAGCGAGGAAGACTGGGAAGGCTGGGTTAAGCTCACCGCCGCCATCGGTGGCAAGTGCCAGCTCGTCGGCGACGACCTCTTCGTCACCAATACCAAGTACCTCGAGAAGGGTATCAAGATGGGCGCTGCCAACTCCATCCTCATCAAGGTCAACCAGATCGGTTCTCTTACCGAGACCCTTGACGCCATCGAGATGGCTCATCGTCACGGCTACACGACCGTAACCTCACACCGTTCAGGTGAGACCGAGGACACCACCATTGCCGACATCGCAGTCGCTACCAACAGCGGCCAGATCAAGACCGGTTCCCTCAGCAGAACCGACCGTATCTGCAAGTACAACCGTCTCATGAAGATCGAGATGGAACTTGGCGACACCGCCCGCTACGGTTACGCGAAGCTTAAGTAATCAGACGCTCAAAAAGTAGTCAGGCGCTTTAAGCAAATCTTTGAATATTTCAGAAAGCAATTTCTGAATATGTCAAAAAGTCTGAAAAAGGCAGGTTGTTGTTCAAAAACGGCCTGCTTTTTTGTTTTTTTGACTAATTTTCCCCAAATTGGCTCGGTTTTCTCAGCAATTTCGCCCGGCCGCGGGAAACGGCTCGGAAAACAGTGGAAAACAAGTTTTGCTGAACTATTTATAGGATGAATACAGACATTTCAGGATACATCACCCAGGTTATCGGCCCTGTTGTCGATGTCCATTTCGAAACGGGCGGCGACGAGAACGTTCTGCCAGGCATCAACGTTGCTCTCAACGTCGAGAGAGGAGACGGGAAGTCACCACTGGTCATTGAAGTCCAGCAGCATATCGGAGAAGAAACGGTAAGGTGCGTCGCGATGGACTCGACCGACGGCCTGAAGCGCGGACTTCCGGTGGTCAGCACCGGCAAACCTATCTCGATGCCTACGGGATCCCAGATCAAGGGCCGCGTGATGAACGTGATCGGAGATTCGATCGACGGCCTCGGCAATCTCGACGGAAAAGACTCCCTCCCTATCCACCGTGAACCGCCTAAGTTCCACGACCTCAAGACGTCCCAGGAAGTCCTCTATACCGGCATCAAGGTCATCGACCTGCTCGAGCCTTATCTGAAGGGCGGCAAGATCGGCCTGTTCGGAGGCGCCGGAGTCGGCAAGACCGTTCTGATCAAGGAACTCATCAACAACATCGCCAAGAAGCACAACGGTTTCTCAGTCTTTGCAGGAGTGGGGGAGCGTACCAGGGAGGGCAACGACCTGCTCAGGGAGATGATCGAGTCCGGAGTCATCAAGTACGGCGAAGAATTCGAGAAATCTATGGAGGAAGGCCACTGGGACCTTTCCAAGGTTGACCGCAAGGAACTTGAGAAGTCCCAGGTGTCCATGGTGTTCGGCCAGATGAACGAACCGCCGGGAGCGCGTGCTTCAGTGGCCCTGTCCGGCCTTACCCTTGCCGAATCCTTCCGCGACAGCGGCTCGGAATCCGGCCCTAGGGACATCCTCTTCTTCATCGACAACATATTCAGGTTCACTCAGGCCGGCTCCGAAGTTTCCGCCCTTCTCGGACGTATGCCTTCCGCCGTGGGTTACCAGCCGACCCTCGCCACCGAGATGGGAAGGATGCAGGAACGCATCACTTCGACCAAAAACGGCTCCATTACGTCCGTCCAGGCGGTCTATGTCCCTGCGGACGACCTTACCGACCCGGCGCCTGCCACAACCTTCACCCATCTCGATGCGACCACCGTCCTCAGCCGAAAGATCACTGAATTGGGAATATACCCGGCCGTGGACCCTCTCGAGTCAACCTCAAGAATCCTCGACCCTAACGTCGTCGGTCAGGAACATTATGATATTGCACAGAGAGTCAAGCAGATACTCCAGCGCAACAAGGAACTGCAGGACATCATCGCCATCCTCGGAATGGATGAACTGTCGGACGAAGACAAACTTACTGTCAGCCGCGCGCGCCGTGTCCAGAGGTTCCTCTCACAGCCGTTCGCGGTCGCGGAGCAGTTCACGGGAGTGCCGGGCGTGATGGTGGACATCAAGGACACCGTCGACGGCTTCAGGCGCATCCTTGACGGCGAAGTCGACTACCTCCCCGAGCAGGCGTTCCTTAACGTCGGCACCCTGGAGGACGCCATAAAGAAGGGCGAGGCTATCCTCGCAAAAGCGAAGTAGGAATATGTCAGCTCAATCTTCACCCGTTTTGCTTGAAGTCATCTCTCCGGAGAAGACGCTGGTCAGCTGCAGGGTTGACAGCGTGGAACTGCCCGGCACAGTCGGCCGCTTCGTGGTTCTGCGCGACCACGCGCCGCTGGTCTCTTCTCTTGAAAGCGGAGAGATTGTCTATGGCGGTGAAGGCGGAACCGGTCGGATCGCCATCTCGTCCGGTTTTGTCGAAGTGCTTGACAATCACGTAACTGCCTGTGTGGAACTGTGATGAAAAAGTGGCTTGTCATATTCATTTCTCTTCTTCTTCCGCTGTTTCTCGCGGCAGAGGAAAAATCTTCGGGATTCGACATCGACGAGTACCTTTACGGCCACGTCCTTGACTCC
>CAVCDF010000169.1:0-3684 GCA_963600795.1 Anaerotignum sp.
TAACGAAGGTGGGACAAGGCTGTCTCAAAAATACGTAAGTTTGTCGGAAAGCGGAGTTTCGGAAGCCATCAACATGCTATCTACTGGCGAGTCAGTACCTGATGATGCCGACTATTATGTCTGCCAGTACGCGGGCGGCGGGACGGCCACCACGACCTATCACCGCAGGCCCATTTCGGCTCTGTGGACTTGGATAAAGAGCAAACTCGCATCCGTCGCCACAAGCGGCTCGTACAATGACTTGAGCGACACACCGACAATACCTACAGTGCCGACAAAGGTGTCAGCGTTTATCAATGACGCGGGGTACCTGACCGAACATCAGAGTTTGACAGGCTATGCGCTCAAGACTGACTTGCCTACCAAGACAAGCCAGCTCACCAACGACAGCGGCTATCTGACGAGCCATCAGGACATCAGCGGCAAACAAGACGTAATGGCCTACGTTGCTGAGACATCTGCAACGCCGAGTGTGACTTTGGCTCTCAACCAAATCACCGAGCTGACATCGACCGCCATCACCGCAATTATGGTCGCCATGCCTGCCGCACCGACAACCGACAAGGCAAAGACGCAGGAGGCGATATTGAGGTTTTACTCCCCGGCAACCGCACCTACGGTGACATTTCCAAGCGGCATCAGATGGGCGGGAGGCACCGCGCCTACCATCGAGGCAAGCACATACTATGAGGTGTCGGCGGTGTACAATGTTGACGGATGGGATGTTGTTTGCCAATCATTTAAAGCCGTGTAATTATGCGTAGACGAGCTTTGTTTAATGCGCAAGTTGGTGACCGCACCTATCAGGGTGATGAATTGGGCAAACCTATTATTACGGAGACATCTGAGGGGAAGGTTATCAGTTGGGAGGCAACCGAATCAATGTCCTTCACGGGTGCCAACAATATTGAGACACACTTCCTGCTTACATATGATGATGGGTTCGAACTGTATGTCGCTGGTACGGTGAAGAAGAGTAGCATCGCCAATAATGCCACAATCGTGAACGCCATGGATGAAAGCAGCACAAACTATCCCGGCTTTTGTATCAGAAAATCATCGTCATCATATTTGAAACTGTACTACGGCAATAGTAGTTCGCAGGTCAGCAAAATTATATCGGGGGAATCTAACGTGGCCTTTGCCATCAAGTGTACAAAACCAGCGAACAGCTCTACAATGACCGTGAATTGGGGTGATGATAATTCATTCAGCATTAATCTGTCGTTCTCTGCTAATACTCAAGTTTTAATTGGTTCATCGGTGAACGCTTCCGGCAGCTACCAGAGGTATGCAGTCTGCACTATTAGCGAGTTTTATGTCAAAACAATATAGATATGCTTTACACAAAAGACGGAAAAATCAAAGACGGTAGCCGGATAGTGATAGTCAAGGACGGCTATCAGACAATCAACCCGACAAGGGAGATGATACTCGCGGACGGTTGGAGCGACTATGTTGCGCCGGAAGTCGAGATAACGGACCCCGTACCCACGCAGGACGACCAGCTGAAGGAACTGCTGCTTGAGCAGTACAACAACCGCACAGACATCACCGATGCCGATGCGCTCAAACGTCCTCTGCTCGTCTATGACTGGTCAACCTATGTCGGCAAGGCTCTCACGACCGGGCAGATAGTGTCCTATGAGGACAAGCTCTATCGGGTACGGCAGGATGTCACCAATCTGCTCGACACTTGGACTCCGGGGACATCTACGGCCGCTATGTTCGAGGTGATTGAGGTGTCGGCGACCGGCGCGGCAGACGATCCTATCGCATACACGCCTCCGATGGAGATATACAATGGCAAATACTACACGCAGGGCGGAGTGACATATCTCTGCACGAGGGACAGCGGCACGGCATTGTCGCACGACCTCTCCGCGCTTGTGGGGATTTACGTTCAGACAGTCTAAATTCAAATTGCTATGGCAAATCTTATCGACAAAATCGGTCTTGACCGGGTGGCCCACTTCGGGGTGGGCGGCACACTGTTCGCCGCGTTCAACGTCATGTTCGCGCTCTCGCTCATCGACACCCCTGCGGTGGCACTCACCTGGCGCACGGTGCTTCTGCTTCCGCTCGCGGGCTACATTGTCGTGGCCTTCGCGGAGGCCGTCAAGGAGTATTTCATTGACGGCAAGGCGGACGGGTGGGACATCGTGGCCACCTTCGCGGGTGCGGTATTCGTACATATCTGCGCCGTCATTGGCTGGGTGATGCACTGGGCCAACGGCCGCGACCTCGTCTCCACCGCGTGGGGATGGGCTATATTCGGCATCGTCATCGCCGCTCTCGCGGGGGCGTTCGTGTGGTGGTGCAGGAAGGAACTTAAAAAGTAACTGACGATGGACTGGATCTCGGTCATTACCGGCGTGATAGGTCTCATCGGGGGCGGCAGAGACCGAGAAGCTCCACGAGGGAAGCAGGTCAATATGACTGATTTTTTCATTAAAATAATCAGGGAGGAGGCGTGCTACTACGCCGAGGGCGAAACGACGGGCACAGGTGGCGGCGAGAAAGTACATAACGCTTTCAAGCAAGGCTTTATCGATGGTGCTGAATGGGTGGCAGAAAAGGCTAAGAAGGCAATGTGCGCAAAATGTCCCGTTAGGGAAAAGTGTGACGACAAAGCGAAGGTATTTTGCGGCGACATGCTGTGGGTGGAGGAGACTCTCGGTTAAGGCCTGACATCCGCACAATTTGAAAAGGCTTCAATCATCGTTCGACGGATGGTTGAAGCCTATGGTGTGCAGAAAAACCCGATACGTTTCGTTTTGAATAAATCGGCGATTTCCAAGGCGCATTTCGTTTTGCAAAAAAGGCACGTTTCGTTTTGACGATTATAGAAGAAGACCGGCGTGACAGGAACGGGAATATCTGGTATTGGATCACGACCGCCAATTATGAAGGATTCCACTACCTGATTTTCTGCGACGGCTACTTCAGAATCATTGATCTCAGAAGCCACACCCACGTGCACGGAGAGCGCGATTCCGAGCATCACACTTATGCCGATGTTCGCAAGCCGCTGCTCCGGCTCGAGAGGTACGTCAAGGACATCGTGGATGCCATTTGCGAGACGCCTGCGGCGTACAATGAATATGTGGAGCAGAACCTTCCATACTGGAAGAAGCACGGGACCATCCCGCGCTCGGTACTGAACAGCATATGTCCTATGTACAGGCGTGTGGCGGATCCGGAGTCCGAAATAGAACTGCTTGAAAATGTCCGGAAAAGTTCGCTGACGGTATTCGATGAAATGACACTGAATGTGTATATGCATTACTGGCGGCTTGCATATGTGGCATATATGACACGCGGCAGTTTCGAGCCTAAAGCCTCGGACTATTATGACGGATTTGACGACCGTGAACTCTTTACGCACTCCAGCAAAGGCACCTATGAACTTGAAGGCTTGTCGCTTGATTCACAGGAAGATTTTATCAAGTGGGAAAGGGAGAATTCTCCATATCATTGCCTTGATGTCGCCTATGCGAGAATCCATCTGTGGCCTGTCAGGGATGAGGACAGCGAGAAATGGCACTTCGAATTGGGCTACCATGTCGGCGGCTATTTCCGAGACGTGCTGAACATAGTCCGTGCCCTGTATGAACAGGGCGTGGTCATCGGAATTCGGCATTGGGTAGATGAGGCTCTGGAACAGCTTCGTGAAGAAGACGT
>CAVCDF010000170.1:0-8474 GCA_963600795.1 Anaerotignum sp.
CTTCTGAACTGAAGCGGTGCTTTCTTCTCCGTCTGCGCAAGGCTGGACGGCAAGTCCCGCAGCGATGCGTACATTCAGGGCCCTCGCTATCATATTCCTCCAGTATTCCGGAGACAGAACGTCCTCGCCGGTGAAACTGAGCACGCGTACAGCGATGGAACCTACCTGATAGTGGCCGTAGGCAAGAAACCTTCCGTCCTGGGCGAAGATTCCGACGACATCCCCTTCGGCAGGCTCGCCTACAATCTGGGCAATCGCACCGGAAAACACCCACGGATGGAATCTCAGGAGAGAATCTTCCCTACCTCTCTTTAGAATTATTTTTGTCATTTTCTGTTTGCTTTTTCGGGACAGGCATCATCTGCTCGGGAGTCAGAGGATTCTTCGGGGAAGCCATAAGCTTGAAATACATTTCCCTGCAGATCCAGGCATCGGTCGCCGCATATGCCTGCTGGGAGTCGGAAAGAGTCTCGGCCTCCCAGTTGGAAAGCTGCTGCGTCTTGGAAATCCTCACGCCAAGAATTATTGCGGACATCTTCTTGACGCTTTTGTCCTTGATACCATATTCCCAGACCATTTTCTGAAGGTCCACGAAACCCTGAGGGACGAAGTCGTGATGCTTCTCCAGACCGCGCACGTCGTCGTTGACCGCCGCTCCTATCTTGAGAATCTCCGGATTGGAAAGGATTTTGCGCAACGGCTTAGGAATGCCGCCCATCAGTTTGATTCTGAACAGAAAAGCCCGTTCCTTGCCGGAAAGCTGCAGAAGAGAGACTCCGTAGTGCGGCTGGTTGGCGGAAAAGCAAGGCCTGGACTCCGTGTCGAACCCTATCACCTTCTGTCTTCTCAAATAGGCGACTGCCTTTATGAACTCGATTCCAAGAGAGTCTATGACATTGATTTCTCCCGGGAAAGTCGAGGGCTGCAGTTTTTCTATTTCTTCCGGACTAATGCTGATTTTGTACGACATAAGAATAATAGGTGTTTGGAGCCAGCACACCGACAGTGTCCGGGAAAGACGCAGGGACAAGGCTGTCGACGAACGGTATGACGGAAACTTTCAAGTCCGAAGAATCCCTGCCGGCGAGAAACAGTCTCGCGGAAGGACGTGAAATATTGTGAGTGAATATGTTTCTTTCCCTCATCACCCGGAAGCAGGTGTCGGCGCAGTTGAACAGGGTGTCGGCCGGACAGATCACAGGAACATCGCACCCGATCCGCTCGAAAAGATTGCGGACATCGGCGGCGGCATATTCACAAAAGACCGGAGAAGAGATTATCAGGACCTTGCAGCGGTAAGGTTCTCCGAGAGCGAAAAGCGCGCTGCGCACCGCCGTCTCACGTACCGATTCGTCTTCGCCCGACGCCAGGCTGTCAATAGGGAAACTGTTGAAATCCAGGATGGAGCATATAGTCTCGCCGGCGAAATCAGGCAGCCCGTCAGGGAGCGGCCTCGCATCGATGTTGTCGAAATCGTCGCAGAGCATCAGCTTTTCGCTGATCCGCAGGCAGGAGGAAGGATCGCCAACCAGCACGATGTCTCCGGACGGCTTGCCGGACTCGCGCGCCAGGGCCTGCAAGGCCGGCAGCGAATCAGAAATCAAAGCATTCACATAGCCGATGGCCGGATAGGCGCTTTCAGCCCGCCTGCTGCAGCACGGGAAAGCGAAAATCGAAAGAGATATGGCCAGCGTCGCAAAAAACCTCATTCCTGAACATCAACTATTATCCGGAAACAAGCGCTTCCGAAAACAAACACAAAGGTAAAAAAAACTTCACTATCTTTTGAGAAGTAGCGGACAAAACCCCGGACAAATTTCAATAAAGATGACGGAAGCGTTGTTTTCCAACAGGGTGGACGGATTGTTCAGTCGCCGGCCTGACTTTCCAGAATCGCACGGATTTTCGGGATGAGAAGTGAGACGACATATTCATTTTCCATGAAATGAGTGCCGTCGTAGACGGTCCAGGTGCCGTCGCCGAAGAGCCGCCGCCACGCCCGGATGGAGACCACCCCGCTGCGTCGGTAATGGTCGCGGGTGCCGAAGAAGGCGTGGAAGTAGTCGCCGCTGCCGGCCGCGGTGGTGTTCCTCATCGCATCGGCGTAGACCGGCTTCCACTTCAGAAGCACCCTGCGGGTGAAATGGATTTTCTGGCGGTCGCCAGGACGGGGACGGTATATCCTGTCGAAAAGGGCGGCCATCCCCGGAATCAGGGTCAGCCACGACAGGGAGATGAAGAAACGGGGGGCGTTCAGAGACGGAGAGACGAAAAGATGAGGATAGCCTCTGAGAGCGATGGCGTGCGTCGCCCCCATGCTCTCCCCTATCACCAGGTCAGGCCGCACCTCCTCCGCCCACAAGGCAAGCTGCCCTGCGGCCACTTCTGGGTCAAAATCATAAGTCCGGATTACAACACTGTACTCCGGACCAAGATTCTCTTTCAATATGGAAGGGATGCGGCTGTCTCCGCCGCCGCCCATTCCGTGGACATAAAGTATAGTGTACATCTGCATTGATCCGCCAGCCGTCAAGACTGGCGTCCACATACGAGGTTGATGACCACATAGCCCACAAAGGCCGTGAAGAACACATACGACCAGTGCAGGTGCATGACGATGACAACGATGACGGCAAGGACCACGACGGCAAGGAAGTAAATCCTCTTGAGCATCTCCCGCTTCGAGGCTTTGTCTCCGGTTCCGAACTTCATCGAGAACATCGGAATCTCGCACACGAGAAGATAGCAAAGGACAAGGCTCAGCACCGGTATGAAGACCGGCCCGGAACACCACTGTGCCAGAATTCCGTCAGGATCATCGGCCACAAGGGTGGCCAGCGAGCCGCAGATCATCGCGCAGGCCGGAGTCGGAAGCCCTATGAAACTGCTGTGCTGCCTCTCGTCGAGGTTGAACTTGGCGAGCCTGAGCGCCGAAAAAGCGGCGATGAGCAGAGGGACATAGCGCAGAACCGTGACCTGCGTGGTGCAGACCGTGAACAGCATCACGGCGGGCAGCACCCCGAAACTGACGTCGTCGGCCAGCGAATCCAACTCCTTCCCTATGTCTGAATATGCCTTCAGAAGCCTTGCGGCGAGCCCGTCGCAGAAGTCGAACACCGCGGCGAGTATCATCAGCAGAAAAGCGAGTTCGAGCCTGCCGTTCAAAGAAACGATCACCCCCAGAACTCCGCAGAGGAGGTTCATGGAGGTAATCGTGTTAGGAATATGCTTGACGATGCCCATCGGCTATTTGATGCCAAGTTTCTTCTTGAGGTCCTTCGAGAGGGCGTCCTTGTGGACAAGGACATCCATCGTCTTGGCCCTTACGAAAGAATCGGAGCAGTACCAGATGCCGTTGTACTTGCTTGAAGTACCCCAGGAGTTCTTGACCATAAAGTACTTGGTACCGTTCTGGTCGGTGGCTACTCCGAAGATCTGCATTCCGTGGTCGTCGGTCGTGGTCTTGTTGTCGAAACCTTCCTGGCGGGACTCCTGTGTCACAGAAGCCTCCTTAGGAAGAGCGGCCATAACTTCCTTCTTCTCGCCGGCCTTGCCTACCCAGCGCTCCTGATCGGAACCGGCGGTGGACTTGACGTCGTCAAGAAGCACACCGATGCCGTTTCTGGTGAAGCCTTTCTCGCTTACGTCAGAACCCCAGGCCAGGGTGTAGCCCTTGTCGATGGCGTTGTAGATCACCTCCATGAACTCGTCGAGAGGGATGTTGTAGGCAGAATCCCATCTCCAGTTGTCGGAGAGTTCCATTATGAACGAGGTGTAGAAAGGATGGTGGGTGAACGAAGTGAGGGTCACGTAGTCTGAAGGGACGAAACCGAGCTCATCCCTGTAGGATGCAGGAGTGTAGGTCTTGCCGTTGTACTCGAAAGACTCGGGGGTCTCGCCGAGGTAGGTGTCAACGACGGCGTCGAAGCCCTTCTTCCAGTTGGAGGAGAGAGTCTTGTTAGGGTTCTTGGCGATGGCCTGCACGTAAGCCTTTGTCGTCGCGTCAAGTTCACCGTGTACAGGAAGAGCCTGGAGTCCCGGCATAGCCTCCTGAGGGACGATGCCGTAGTCCTCGATCACGTGGAGAACGTCGTCTGCCTCTGAACCTGCGGCGAAGTTGATGTTGCCGTCAGTGCGGACATATTTCACGGCCCTGTCCTTGTAGGAGTGGGAAACCACGAACATCTCCGAAAGGTCAGGATAGGCTGTGGTGTCCTTGATGCTGTTGATTCTGATTATCTCGGACTCAACGAAACCGAGAGTAGAGAAGCACCAGCACGTGCCTGAACGGTACTGGTTCTTGACTGGGGTGATCGGGTTCTCCTTGACTACCGTGAACTTGTACTCCGGTTCCGGCTGCGCCGGTCTTGGCTGCGCCGAAGCGGCAAGCGGCATCGCGGCTACCATAGCCGCCGCAAACAAAAGCTTTTTGCTCATTACTGTAAGTTGTTTTATAAAATGTTAATAATTCTCGGCCTTTACCTGGAAATAGCTCTTCGGATGCTTGCAGACAGGGCAAATCTCCGGAGCCTTCTTTCCGACCACGATGTGGCCGCAGTTGGAGCATTCCCAGATCATGTCCTCGTCGCGTGAGAAGACGACTCCGCCCTCGATGTTGGCGAGCAGTTTCCTGTAGCGCTCCTCGTGGGTCTTCTCTATGGCACCCACCTTTTCGAAGAGGAAGGCTATCTCGTTGAAGCCCTCATCCTTGGCGGTGGCGGCGAACTCGGCGTACATGTCTGTCCACTCGTAGTTCTCGCCGGCGGCGGCGTCGGCAAGATTGACCTCGGTCGAAGGCACCTCGCCGTCGTGCAGAAGCTTGAACCAGATCTTGGCGTGTTCCTTCTCGTTCTTCGCGGTCTCCTCGAACAGTCTGCCGATCTGGACATAGCCGTCCTTCATCGCCTTCGAGGAATAGTATAAATACTTAGTGTGGGCCTGGCTTTCTCCGGCAAACGCGGTGCGCAGGTTCGCTTCAGTTTTTGTTCCTTTAAGTTCCATAATGAAATAAATTTAATTTTCACAAAATTAGCAAAAAACTGCAGATGTCCTACGGGGCATCCAAGAAATTTTCACTGTCTCTGAATATGCGCACCGAGGGCGTTGAGCCGCTCGTCGATGGACTCGTAGCCCCTGTCTATCTGGCCGATGTTGCCGATCACGCTCGTCCCCTTTGCGGACATCGCCGCGATCAGCAGGGCGATGCCGGCCCTGATGTCCGGCGAGAGCATGTTAGCGGCCTTCAGGCGGAAACGGTGGTCGTGGCCGATGACGACGGCCCTGTGAGGATCGCAGAGGATGATCTGCGCTCCCATCTCGATGAGCCTGTCGACGAAGAACAGCCTGCTCTCGAACATCTTCTGGTGGATCAGCACGCTGCCTCTGCACTGAGTCGCGACCACTAGCATAACGCTCAGCAGGTCAGGCGAAAGTCCCGGCCACGGAGCGTCGGCTACGGTCATTATCGAGCCGTCGATGAAGGAGTCGATGACATAGCTGTCCTGCTCCGGGACGATGAGGTCGTCTCCCCTCTGCTCGACCATCACGCCGAGCCTGCGGAAGCTCTCCGGGATGATGCCCAGGTTCCGCACGGACACGTCCTTGATGGTGATTCCGCTGCGGTTCATGGCGGCCATACCGATGAAACTTCCGACCTCGATCATGTCAGGGAGAACCCTGTGCGAGGCTCCGTGGAGTTCCTTCACGCCTTTGACGGTCAGCAGGTTGGAGCCGATTCCCTGGATAGATGCGCCCATCGCCACGAGCATCCGGCTCAGCTGCTGGATGTAAGGCTCGCAGGCGGCGTTGTAGATCACGGTCTCCCCTTCCGCCAGCACGGCCGCCATCAGGATGTTGGCCGTACCCGTGATCGAAGCCTCGTCGAGAAGCATCCGGCATCCTTTCAGTCTCCTATCGGGAGCCGATGAAGGAATATTCAGAAAAAAGGCTTTGCGGCGCTCGTCATATTCATAGACCGCTCCGAGGTCGGCAAGGCCTCTGATGTGGGTGTCGATGCGTCGGCGGCCGATTCTGTCGCCGCCGGGTTTAGGCAGCCAGGTCCTTCCGAAGCGGGCCAGCAGCGGTCCGGCGAGCATCACCGACCCACGCAGGGCGGCGCAGCCTTTCACGAATTCCGCGCTGTCGATGTACGCCGTGTCCACATTCTCCGCCTTGAATGAATATTCTCCCTTGGCGATGCGGGTGACCTTCACGCCCATATCCTCCAGCAGATGGATAAGGTTCAGAACGTCAAGAATTTCCGGCAGATTGCCTATCGTGACTTCGTCATCGGTCAACAGGACGGCGCAGATGACCTCAAGCGCCTCGTTCTTCGCTCCCTGCGGCGTGATCTCGCCGCTGAGCCTGTGGCCTCCCTCGACTATGAAACTATGTTCGTCCATTATTATCTGTTTTTAAATTATTTCAACTTCCGGGACCAGGTCTATTCCGAAACGGTCTTTGACCGACCCGGCGACCGCATCCTTCAAGGCTATGATCTCGCCTGGAGCCGCCTTGCCGGTCGCGTTCACTATCACGAGCGGCTGCTTGTCGTGGACTCCGGCCCCCCCCTTCCTCACTCCTTTCCAGCCGCAGCGGTCGATCAGCCACGCCGCCGGGATCTTGATTCCGGAATCCGTGACATAATGAGGGACAGGGACTTCCGGTCCCACCGCCCGGCAGACGCTCTCGTAGACTGCCTGCGGCACGACAGGATTCCTGAAAAAACTTCCGGCGCTTCCCGTCTCGCCGACTTCCGGCAGTTTGGCCTTTCGGATGCCGATGATGGCCTCCCGCACTATGGCGGGCGTGACCGCCGGTGATTCCGCTGACCTTTCCGATGGATTTTCCGCCGACCTTTCTGCCAGAAGGGCATCCACGGCCGAACGGACATTGCCATATTCAAGTAAAGGGCCTGCGGTTCCGGACAGGACAATGGTCACGCTGGTCACTATGTAGCGGCCTTTGACGCCCGGCCTCTTGAACATCGACTCACGGTAGCCGTAGCCGCACTCATCCTTCGGGAAGCTGACCGTTTTTCCGGTGAGGGTGTCAAAGCACTCAACGCTCCTGACAAGGTCGGCGAACTCGACTCCGTAGGCTCCGATGTTCTGGACCGCGGCGGCCCCGGCCTCCCCCGGAATGTGCGAAAGGTTCTCCGCCCCCCAAAGCCCTCTGGACGCCGCCCACGCGCAGACATCGTCGAACACAGTGCCCGATCCCACCCGGACAAGCACCTCGTCAGCCTCTGTCAAAGGTTCGATGAACTTTATGGCAGAATGAAGGACAGTGCCCTTGAAATCGCCCGAAAAAAGTATGTTGCTTCCGCCACCGATGTGCATCACCGGCTTCGGGATCCCCTCGAAATCAATGTGGCACAGATCCGAAGCGGAATCATATTCTATGAACAGCCCGCAGCGGACATCCATCCCGAAGGTGTTCATCCGCAGCAGACTCTGGTCTTTTGTCTCTCTGATCATTTTCTTCTATGCTATCAGCCTATAAAGATAGCACTTCCCCACCGAAATAACAAACCTCATTGACTGGAGCGTTTTCCTGCTTATCCGCGCCCGTCACCCTTTCCATCACGCGTGACGGAATCAACTCCGCCCAAAAACGTCGCCTGACCACACTGTCGGCTATTTCTCAAAATGCTGGTAGTCCTTGCGGTCGGGCCAGTCACCGCCCCAGTCGAAGCCGGCGGCAGTAAACAGCCGGCAGCAGAGGTCGCCCTTCTCGATCTTGTAGTCGAAATCGAGAGTGCGGTCAAGATAGGGAGCGCCGGTGGCCGGCTCTATGATCTCCGTACCGTCAGCGAGAAACTTATGGTAGGGATTGTAGAGGGTGTTGACGTCGACCGCCATCCCTAGACCATGCTTCGACACCTTCTGAGTGTGCGAAATGAAACGGAAATTGAAGGACGAGGAGTTGTTGTCGCGCATGGCCATCTCGTCGTCGGCGTCCCAGCGGTCGATCAGAAGCATCCGCTCGATGGGATATCCCGCCTCATAGAGTTTTCTGAATATTCCAAGGACCTGCTCCGCAATCGCCTGGTTCAGCACCATCTCACCCACGATGCTTCTGCCGGACTTGTCCGTGTGGAGACATCGGATGTAGCGCAGGGAGTCACGCGGAACCGTGCAGTCCGCCTTGTAGGACTTCCCTTGCATCGATGCGAACACGGAATCCGGAATCATCGAGCAGACGAAGAACGCATCCTCGCCGTAAGTCTTCAGGGCCGCTGCGGAAACCGTGTCGCCCGGCTGGAACGACTCAAGGGACGGACATTCAGCCTCTTCCACCGGTTCAGAGCGGGAAGAGCACGACGTGTTCACGAATATGCCTGCGGCCGAAGTCAGCAGAAAAGCGACCGCGGCGGCGGCCGGGAGCAACCGGCGGCAAGCGGCGGAATCATATGTCTTTGACGGAATCATACTCTTTTGAATATGCACGTGTCTTTGTTCTGACCGGAGTCC
>CAVCDF010000171.1:0-5964 GCA_963600795.1 Anaerotignum sp.
ATACTATAATACTATAATACAGAGGGAGTCACGAACCTGAATTTTGCACGTTACCGAAATTCAGAACCGTGACTCCCTCTGTATTTCCTGCAATTTCAGCCGTTACCGAAATTCAGAGCCGGTCCTTCTGCAATTCCTGAAACTTAGCGCGTTACCGAAGTTCGGAAACTTGGCGGCAGTTTCTGGCGCTAGGCGTAGCTGTGGAGGCCGCCGAGGAGGTAGTTGACGCCGAAGTAGGTGAACAGTACGGAGGCGGAAAGTATCAGGGTGTAGATGTGATACGCCTTGGGGGAGCGCAGGAAGGGGATTTTTGCGCGGTGGACTCCGACGGATGCGGTCAGGAAAGTGATCAGAGCCCAGGTCTCCTTCGGATCCCAGTTCCAGTAGCAGCCCCACGAAACGTTCGCCCAGACTGAACCGGCGATTATCCCCGAACCGAGAAAGAAAAGCGCCGGGTACATTATAGCCTCCGACATCCGCGCCATCCTCGAAGACGGCTCATCCTTGCCGAGCAGAGAAACCGCAAGCCCGCAGACGCCGTTGACCATAATCACGGCCAGAACGGTGTAGGAAAGCATCATCAGGGAAACGTGGATGCTCAGAAGGGGAGAGGAAAGGACGGGTGTCAGCTGCGTGAGCGCAGGATTGGCGTTGCCCATAGCCGAGACCAGAGTGGCAAGCGCCGCCACCACAAGCCCGAACGGAAGCATTGTCGGGAACCTTCTGAAAAAGATTGCGGCGTAAAGAGACGCGGTCCAGGCGATTGTCAGCATCGTCTCGGCCCCGTTGGACATAGGAATATGCCCGGCCGCGATCCATAGAAGAGCCAGCACAGTCGTCAGAAGAGCGAAGAATACGATGTCGCCGGCGGCTGCGAGATTTCTGAATATTCCGGAACCGGTCACGGCCATTTTTCTTCCGGACAGCACCTCGCCCCTGACTATCTGCCTGATGTTCACCGCCAGCACTGCAAGACCGAGAATCAGGAACATTCCTGCAACCGGGAACAGCGGAGGAAGCGCATTGTAGAGTCTCTCAGCGCGGATTCTGCTTTTCTTTGGCAGGCTGTCGCCCATCTTGCGCTCCTGGAAGGTCCGGAGTTTTTCAAGCGAAGCGTGCAGGCTGTCATATTCCTTGTTCACGACAAGTTCGAAGATGTAGTCCATCGATTTCCTGACGAACATCCATTCCTCGTCGGAAATCCCGTCCGGCAGACGGTCGCTCTGCGAGTACCATCCGAGCCTCCCAGTGCTGTCCCGCAGCGGGTAGATCTTGAGAAGCTCCCCTGAGTACAGCGCCCTGACCGCAGCTTCCTTGTCTGTGGCGTCCATCGCGTTCCTGCGCCTGTGCTGCGGTACATCCTTCCAGCTTGTGCTGAAGAACATCCAGCCGGTCAGCACCTGCTCGTCGCTCAGGCCTCTAACGCCGGACCCTCCGTAGAGTTTGGCGCTCCAGTCGGAAGCGACGCTCTGGAGCGGACAGATGCGGCCGTGGTACTGCACATAGAGTCTGCCGAAATCGGCAGCGACCTCCTTGGGGAGAACCTTCGGCTGCCTGGCTTTCGCTTCGGCTGCCACCCTTGATCCGGCAGATTCGGTTCCGGTTCCGGCGCAGGCGCGGCCTTCTCCGGCAAAGAAGAAAACGAGCGCCAGCGCAGCGGCCGAGCCTCTCAGAGCGACCTTGAAGAACCTGCGGAACCGCTTGTCGGTGAAGAAGAAGCACAGGAGGACGAGAAGAAAAATCGCATAGCCTGTGTAAACGACAGCGATTCCGGCGGGATCGTGCGTCACGGTGAACGTCACTCCCTTGGAATCGCTGTCGTAGTCAGTCTGGTAGAAACGATAGCCTTTGCAGGACATTATGCGGTTCATCATCACGTCGCCTTCGACCAGGACCTTGCCCCCGTCGGCTATGCGTATCCTCGAGCGGTAGTCCGAAGGAGAATCGGTCCCGGGATGGTAGACGACCTCGAAATCCTCGAGTTCGACCGAGAACGGCATCGTGAACGACCGGCCGTCAGCCTCGACCGCTGCTGAGGCCGACTCGCCCTTGCGGATGTGCACCGTCCCTTTCCTTGCGGAAAATGCGGTGACAAGCGCTCCGGCGATGATCAGAACCAGAGAACAATGCAGCGCTAACGCCGCCGGACGGCCTGCAAACAGCTTCGTCATAAGCAATTCAATGAACTAGATCGAGTCGATGAACTTTACGACCGCGTCCCTTTCGGACTTGGAAAGCGCGCGGAACTTCTCGACTGAAGCGCGGGCGTCGCTCTGCGCGTCGCCGTGCCACATTATGGCTTCGGTCACTGTCCTGGCCCTGCAGTCGTGGAGCCTGTCAACTCCTCCGGCGACAAGTTCGCTCAGACCTCTGCCCCACAGAGGGGTGGTCCTGCACCAGCCGGTGCGGATGTCGTTGACCATATTCAGCCTGTGCTGCACCATATCGGTGTAAGGCCAGATCTTCTGGTGAGGGTAGCGCGGAAACCTGGAGTCTCCGTCCTTGAAGAATCCGTTCGGGTCGGTGAAGTTGTCCTCTCCCGTGGTCCAGGTCGGACGGTGGCAGTAGGCGCATCCTATTCTTGTGAACAGGTCCTTGCCCTTGATCACTTCCGGATCGTCCATATCCCTTGCCGCAGGCACGGCCAGACCCCTGTGCCAGATCATGAAGTCGGCATATTCATCGTCGGTCATCTCCGCGTCGAGGTCCTTGGCCATCAGATAGTCGTAGATGTCCTTCTCAACGTCGCCGGAGATGTTCCTTTCGGGGAAATACTTGTAGAAGTCAGCCTGCACGTCAGGATCCTTGGAGGCGACCTTCGCGTAGGTGGCGGTCATATAATGGTAGCGCCTGTCGCTGCGGGTCACGTTGGTGATGTTCCAGATGGCGTTGGCTCCCGCCGCATCCTGGAGCGGACCCCGGCTGAGCGCGTAGGTGTAGCGCTTCGGGTGCGTCGTCTTGCCGTAGAGGCTTGTCCATTCCCCGTTCGCGAAGATGGAAGGGTTCAGCTTTACTCCGGCCTCCTCTTCAAGAGCGTACTGCGCCTTGAGGTCATCGTCGTCAATCGCGTCGAGAAGACCGACTCCGTAGACTCCGATCGTGGACTCTACTCTGACCTTCACCTTGGAGTAAGGCACTTCGCTGGTCACTCCGTTCTTGGTCACCTCCAGCGGAACGTAGTACGCGTCCTCAGGGATGCTGACTTCCGGGTAGATCAGACTGTAGGTCTCGCCGTCAGGGAAGCGGTTGCCCCATTCGTCGGTATATTCCTTCCACGCTATGCTGATCTTGCTCTCGTCGACCGGCGCCTTGAAAGGCTGCACGGCCAGAGTCTGAGGCATTCCGGTGAGCGAACTGAGGTAGGTGTCGGTGTCGTCGGTGATGACGAGAAGGTAGCCGTTGCCCACATTGTCGGCCTTGTACTCGGTCTGGCGCTTGCCGTGGCTGTAGTTCGGGTGGCAGTACAGACAGCCCCTGCGGACCATCAGCGGGCCGAGTCCCGTGAACGCGCCTTCCTTGTTCTCGTTGTAGTCCTTCTCGAAGAGGAGTTCGCCGTTCTTGAACGCCTGCACCATGCCGGCGTTCTCCACCGCCGGGCTAGGCTGTTCGTAGGCCGAAGCGCTTGAGTTGAACGCGGTGCCGAGCTTGCCGCCGGCATACCATTCGTCGCTGAGTTCCGTCGGAACTTCAGGTACATCATTGCCCCCGTTGCCGTTGCAGGCGACGAAGGCTATGACTGAAACTGAAAGAATCAGAGCTTTTTTCATCTTTTCTGTTCTTTTATGTGAATATTCCGTCGCGGTGGCTCTAGTCGTTGATCAGGGCCTGACGTGCAGCTTCAAGGGCATCGTTGAGGTCGCTGCAGGCATCGATGGCTTCCTTGACCTTCGCGTCCTTGTAGTTGTTGACGAACGGTTTAGGCATCGCGTCAATCTTCTCGAGGCACTTGCTTATCGCGGCGATCACGCCGTCGTCGGCCGTCTTGTCCACGCCCGCGAGGTAGGCGCTCACTGAATATGTCTGCGCGGTTGTCGCTCCGAGGCCTCCGAAGTAGGCGTTGCGGATGCTGACCACGTTGTCGTGGAAGTCCTGGATCGAGTTCCACGAATGAGGTGACTCGATGTAGTTGATGTCTTCTCCGGTGTAAGGCTTGCCGATCTTCTGGCTGCCGACCTCGTCTATGATGTCCTTGCAGCCTTCAAGAATCTGCTCGGTCCCGGCGGTCACGGATTTCCAGACGCTGCCGGCCTGTCCGCAGAGCTTCATCTGCTCGCCGAAATCGTCCTCCGGCTCCATCTCCGCGTCCTCTATCAGGGCCTTCTTGGCGCTGGAGACATTGTCCAGGCCTGCCCAGGCGGCTTCAAGCCTTGAGGCGCTCAAGGCAAGGTCCTTGGCAACCGCTGATGCGTACTTCAGCTCCTTCGCCGGAAACCCGGACGCAGGGCGCTCCTTTCCGTCGCGGAAGATGATGTACTCCAGGCCGTGGAATCCCACGAGTCCGTTGTTGAGGTTGGCGACCGTGTTCTCGATGTCGTCCATCATCTTGTCGCTGTTGAGAAGGTTCTCGAGCGCAACCTTGTCCAGAGGCCAGGTGTCGATGTGAGGGTCGATGCTGTACTTGGAAGCGGCGCCGAAGAGGAAGGCCTCGCTCCACTCCCAGTACTGCCTGGCCGATTTCCAGATCGAGCAGGCCTCCTTTACGGAAGCGTCGGTCGGATTCTTCTCCACGGCTTCGAAGGCATCCATAAGTTCAAGCGACTTGTCCGCCAATGCCTTGTAGGTCGGGACCACGGTCTTGTCCACGAAGTTCTCGTTGATTTTCTGGAGAGTCTCCTCCTTTGCTGACGTCGGGTCCGAGGAACTCTTTTCGCAGGATGCCGCAACTGCCGCCGTGACGGCCAGCAGAGCAGCGAATCTGAAGATCTGTTTCATGATGCAATTGAATTTTATCTGTTGTTTTTCCTGATTCTGTCCGATGGCCGGCCTATCCGAGGAACCATCCGCTGAAAGCTATGCCGAGGGTGATTGAAGGCTCGTTGTTGAAAGGCTCGCGGTAGAAGCGCTTCGACCATTCCGCCTTGATCACGATCTGCTCGATCGGGTACCAGTTGAGTCCGGCTGCGATGCGGTGCTTGCCGCACCACTGGTAGTCCAGCACGCCGTCGGCTACCTTGAACATCGAGTCGTAATATTCATAATGCGCGAAGGCGTAGCATTTCCCGGGCTTTCTGAGGAGCGAGAGCAGGTTGTAGCCCACTTCCAAGCTGCCCACGATGGCGTCCGATCCGACCGCGTTGTGAGGGGAAGGGGAGGCGTTCGACATATTGTTCTTGTTGAACGCTGTGATCTGCTGGGAATCGTTCAGGTGCGCATAGTCGAAGCAGCCCCTGGCGACGATGTCCTTCCCGGAATATGTGAAATCGACGGAACCGATCATCACCTCGCCCTTGCAGTCCCTGTACTTCGAGTTCTTGGTCAGGGAGTTGCTGAAACTTGAGCCGAAGTAGCCGCTTGCGCCGATCCTGAGATTCTTCACGGAACGGTTGTCGATGCGGAAAGCTCCGGCGTAGGAGTTGGCTATCTTGAACTCGTAGGGAGAGCCGGCTCCGCCCTGGATGAAATTCTCCGTTCCGAACCTGTCCGAATCAAGCCCCGGAAGGAACATCAGTTCGTAGGACCACTCGCCGAGGCTTCCGAGCAGTTCCACTCCCGGTTCGTGCCAGGTGCAGGGGAACACAGTGTTTTCCCCTTCCTGCCTGTAGGCGGTGAAGAATTCGGTCGGCAGATGGTGGCCGTTGGTGAGTCCCACAGGGACGATTATCATTCCGGCTCTGAGATTGACGGCTTTGGAGAATGCCTTCTGGAGCCAGAACTGTTCCAGCGCGACTTCTCCTCCGCGTTCGATTTCGTTTTCATATTCACCGGTCTCGTCAGCTTCTAGTTCGACCGCGCTTTCGGTGCCCC
>CAVCDF010000172.1:0-20222 GCA_963600795.1 Anaerotignum sp.
GTTCAGACTAAGCAAAATCTTCGGGTAATCTCACACGGAAGTTTGCAAGTGACCCAGAAAAAATGAAATTATCATTGCATAATTCGTGAATTGTTATATCTTTGCAACCGTGTAATCGATTGCATAACCGCATAGGAAGCACATTGTCATGCCAGAGAAAAAGGTGTCCATATATGATATAGCAAAGAGGCTGGGGATCTCCGCATCCACGGTTTCAAGGGCATTGCATGACAACCCTGCGATAAGCGAGGAGGTGAAGAAGTCCGTCAAGCAAGTGGCCAAAGAATTGAATTTCAGACCTAATCATCTTGCAGTTGCTTTGAAGACCGGGAAAATAAGAACAATCGGAATCGTGGTGCCGCAGATCAACAGAACCTATTTCGTGGAGGCGATAGCGGGCGTTGAGAAAGAACTGTACAAGGCTGGGTACGACCTTATCATTGCCAGTACCGGCAACCTGTACGAACGCGAGAGGAATATAGTCGATTCTTTGAGTAACGGTAAAGTAATTGGTGTCATCGCGGCTGTCGCGGCGGAAAGCACCGATTACTCTCATTACCAGCGTTTGATCGACAATAATATCCCAGTGGTCTTTTTTGACCGCAAGGTCCCGGGACTTGAGGCGAGTTCCGTGGTCCAGGATGATTATGACGCCGGCTACAACGCCACCGTCCATCTCATAGAGCAAGGCTGCCGCAACATATTCCATTTCCGTGGCCCGCAGAATGTGTCGGTTTGGAGCGAGAGGGACTTGGGGTACAGGAAGGCGCTTGAGGATAATGGTCTGAAGGTGGGACGGCATTCCGTCCATACCGCCATCACGACGGAGGAGGAAGGGCGCAGGTTTGCAGAGAAGCTGTTGTCTTACAAGGAATTGCCAGACGGGATTCTCTTCTCGGGTGATTTCGCCGCCAGAGGCGCGATGGAGGTCCTTCAGGCTGCCGGAGTGCGCATACCTCAGGATATCGCCATCGTCGGTTTCGTGAACGAGCCGTGGGATTCACTGTTGACCCCGCCGTTGACATCAGTCGAACAGTTCAGCGGCAAGATTGGGGAGACGGCGGCTAAGCTGATGGAAGAGACTTTGGACGGTATGCCGCGCAGGGATGTGGTTTATAAGACCCAATTGATTGTCAGGGAGTCCTCCCTTAGAGGAAAATATCACTGAATTTATTTTATTAAAAGTAATGCAATCGATTGCATAAATATTGTATGAAATGATAAACTAAAAGAACGATAGACGATGAAAAAGATTGCCGAATGGTTTATAAACCTTTATGCTGTTTGGATATTGCTGAGTTTCATAGTTGGCTTTTACAGACCGGAGGTGTTCCTATGGTTTACAAGATCCCACTACATGACTTTCGCGCTCGCCTTGGTCATGCTCAGCATGGGGCTGACACTTAAAGTGCAGGATTTCACGGCATTATTCAAAATGCCGAAAGTAGTGTTGCTTGCCGCCGTGTCGCAATATTCAATAATGCCGCTGTCCGGCTGGGTGATAGCATCCATCCTGCATTTGCCCACGGAATTCGCGGTCGGCCTTATTCTCGTGGCGTGCTGTCCGGGCGGAACCGCGTCCAACATGATAGCCTACATCGGAAGGGCGAATGTCGCGTTGTCTGTGATAAGCACGGCGGTCTCGACGTTCCTTGGAATATTCATGACTCCTCTCCTGTGCAAACTGTTGGCCGGACAGATGGTGCCCGTTGATGTCTGGGGGATGTTCCTGAACGTTGTCGAGGTTGTTCTCATCCCTGTCGGGATTGGAGTTCTGATTAACTACAGGTTCCCTGACTTTGTCAAGAGACTCGGAAACACGGGGCCGGTCGTCTCGACAGTCGCGATAGTCCTGGTCTCAGGCGCCATCATGGCTCCGGCTGTCGTGGACGGAAAACCGATAATGCTTGAATATGCCGGGCAATTGATTCTGGCGTCGGCTCTTCTTCATGGTCTGGGATTCGGCCTTGGCTATCTGTTCGCCAGGATATTCGGGTATGACGCTCCGATCGCCAAGGCTGTCTCGTGTGAGACCGGAATGCAGAACGGGGGACTTGCTGCCGTGCTGGCGAAAAACAATTTCCCAGCTCTGATGCCTCTGGTCGGAGTTCCCTCTGTGTTTTGCTCTGTCATGCAGACTTTGGTGGGCGGGCTTCTGGCGACATTCTGGAGGTTCACATCAAGGAATAATAGTAATTAGACGAATATGGCAAACAGAACCGGAATATATTATTGGAAATGTGACCGGCCGGACGCGTTCTTCGCGATTCGCGGCCAGGCTGACAACCTTCTGCTGGATAATGGAGTACATGACATGGTCTCGGACTTTTTCGGAGAGGATGTGCCTGTCAGGAAGGCTTGCGGGCAGGGAAACCATCTGACCTTCCTTGCCGACCATGGCGGACGGACATTCTTCATCAGGGTTGAAAACGGATCTGACGGCGATGACTATATGGAGGTCGAGGCCTCGGTCCTCAGATTGGTGAAGACGGTCGGTGTCCCGGTCCCAGAGATGTTCGCGGTGGACTCGTCCCGGTCGGTCTGGCCTTTCGCCTACCAGATCATGGAGAACATGCCATACGAGGATCTGAACAGGCTCCGGAGGACAGGAACGCTGGATGTTCCGAAGATAATGTTCAGGCTGGGTGCTTATATCGCCATGTGGCAAAAACTGGAATTCGACGGCTTCGGCCCTTTCGACGCTGATAAATTCCGCCGTGAGGGGGTTATGAAGGGTTTGCACAAGACCTACGCGGAGTATTATTTCCTGAATATGTCAAAGCATCTTGATTATCTGGAGAAAAAAAACTTCCTCACCCATGGGCAATGCTCGCGTATTCTGGAACTGGCGAAAGAATATTCCACCCTGTTGGAACTTGAGCGTGGATGCCTTGTCCACAAGGACCTGGCTCTTTGGAACGTTCTCGGAGACACGGAGGACATCAAGGCCGTTATAGATTGGGATGATTCCATCTGTGGAGATCCTGTCGATGATATGTCTTTGATGGGATGCTTCCATGATGGTGGTGAGATGACCACTATGATAAAGGGCTATGAGTCGGTAAGGCCTCTTCCGGAGAACTTCGGGAAGAGATTCTGGCTGCATCTTTTGCGGAACATGATATTCAAGGCGGTAATCCGCGTCGGAGCCGGCTATTTCGACAGGGGCGGAGACTTCTTCCTGAGCGATGACGGCTCCAGATTGAAGGCGACCACACTATCAAGAATCAATTCCGCTGTGGCGGGACTTGAAGGACAAATGAAAATAACTGATTTATAATATTATCACAACGTTTAATCATAGAAGAAAATGAGTGCGGTAAAACATCTCGGTTTAGGAACATGGATATCAATCGGAGATCCGGTAGTGACCGAAATCGTGTCACAGTTAGGCTTCGGGTGGCTGCTGATGGACATGGAACACGGCAGTTTGGAGCCGGCTTCCTTGCCGGACAACCTGAGGGCTTGCGCCGGTGAGGGAATATTCAAGATTGTCCGGGTAGGCGAGCCATCGGCGCATCTGATCGGACATGTGCTTGATTATGGTGCGGACGGGATAATGGTTCCTCACATTTGTGACGCCTCGGCCGCCGAGAGTGTGGTCAAGGCGATGAGGTACCCGCCATTGGGTGACAGAGGATTCTCAACATCAGTCCGTGCGTTCAAGTATGGAAGGGACGTTCCTAAGGACATGGCGGCATATTCAAGTCCTTTGTTCATGGCGCAGATTGAGAATTATGAAGGCGTGACCAACGCCGACAGCATCGCCGCCGTAGATGGGGTGGATGTGCTGTTTGTCGGTCCTCGTGACTTGGGACTGGATCTTTCGGTTCGTCCCAAGGACAGGACCTATGAGTTTGACGATGCCATCGCAAGGGTGGCGGCCGCCGCGTTGAAGCATGGAAAGCAAGCCGGAATACTGGTGCGTAACCCAGATGACATTCCTAAGTTCAGGGACATGGGATTCTCCGCATTGGCTCTCGGCTCGGATATGGGAATGCTGAAATCCGGCTATGCCTCCCTGCTCAAAAAAATCTCGTCATTATGAGAAAGATGGCTTTACTAATGGCCTTGTCGCTGCTTATGGCCTGCTCGGAAGGTGCGGTCGAACGAGTGACAGATGACCCCGCTCTCGTTCCGGTCAAAGTCAACGTGAATCCGTTACCGAGGTACAGTGTGGACAGTCTGGATTTCGCCATGATGTGCGGAGGTGTCGCTCATACTCCAGGCAAACGGCTGTGGGCGTTCTGGACGGCCGGTGGAGACAGTGGCAAGGCGTTCACGGTTCTGATGCACAGTGACGATGACGGGAACACGTGGAGCGATGTGGACGTGGTCTTGGACGCGCATGAGCCGGACAGGGAACGCAAGACGATGGGAGGATGCCTTTGGTGCGATCCGGAAGGACGCCTGTGGGCGTTTTACGGACAGTCCATGTCATATTTTGACGGCAGGAGCGGCACTTGGTACATCCGATGCGACAATCCTGATTCGGACTGCCCGGTATGGTCGGATCCTAAGCGGATCTGGCATGGGTCGGCGACAAACACACCGATTGTCCTGAAAAGCGGCAAATGGCTCCTGCCTGTCACATTAGGCGATGGAGGCGGCAAATTCCCGGAACTGGACGCTTTCAGAGGCGCGGATGTGTTGGTGTCATCTGACAGAGGCGATACTTGGGAATATTCCGGCGGCTTGAGATTTCCGCGTCCGGACTATAACGAGCACTGCATCGTGGAACTTTCGGACGGTCGTATCTGGATGACCGCGAGGACGGGCGAGGGAATATGGCAGAGTTTCTCTTCTGACGAGGGACACACTTGGACAGTGTCTTCCAAGTATTTGAACCATAACCGGTCCAGACATTTGATCATGAGACTTGAATCCGGGCGTCTGATGTTGGTCAAGCATGGGAAACCGGATGAGAATCCCGGGAAACGGGTCCGGTTGACGGCTTTCATCTCAGATGATGAAGGAAAGACGTGGAGCGGAGGTCTGACGCTGGACGAGAGGAAGAACGCCGCTTATCCGTATGGCTGTCAGGCGGCAGGCGGCGCGATCTACATTGTCTATGACAGGAATCGTGACAATTACGGTGAGATACTGATGGCCAGGATTTCAGAGAAATCGATTGCTGAGGGTAGTCCGCGGTCTGAGGACGGATTGAGAAAGATTGTCGCCAAAGTCGGAAGAAAACAACAGAAATAACCACAATAATGAAAAAGATGTTGAGAATATCACTCACGGTGATGTCTGTCATCGTGATGACGCTCGCCTTCCAACGCCCGGCCTTGGCACAGGACAACAGGCCGTCGCAGGCTGACGCCTCTCTCGTCACTCCGAAGATAAACACCAGACCTGGCTCGAGATACCAGGAAAGAAATCTGGACTACGGGATGACAATCGGCATTGAGCGGACCCCGAAAGGAAGAATCTGGTGCTGCTGGGTCGGTGGCGGTGACGACGAGAGGGCTTACTTTCTGCTGTCCTGCAGTGATGACGGCGGCTGGACCTGGTCCAAGACAAAAGTTGTCATTGATCCGCACGACAAGAAACTTGGCCAGGCGCGCCGGACGATCGCGGGGACTCTTTGGACGGATCCGCAGGGTAGGCTCTGGCTGTTTTTCGACCAGTCGATGACCTATTTCGACGGACGCAACGGGGATTGGTACACCATCTGTGAGAATCCGGATTCGAATCACCCTGTGTGGTCAGAACCTAAGAGAATCTGGCACGGATGCACACTGAACAAGCCCATCGTGCTCGGCAACGGAGACTGGATGCTTCCGGTGTCCCTTTGGGAACGTGACTTGATAAAGGATCCTTCTTGTAAGGACGCTCCGGCGAGTCCGTACAAGGATTGCTATCATGAACTTGATTCATTGAGGGGAGCCAATGTGTTCATATCCAGGGATTTTGGAAATACATGGGAAAGGCAGGGGATTGTCCGTTTCCCGAGGCCGCACTTTGACGAGCATCATCTGACCGAGTTGAAGGACGGACGGCTTTGGATGACAGGCCGGACATGGGACGGCATCTATCAAAGTTTCTCCGGGGACGAGGGCAAGACATGGACGAAGCCGGAGAAATACATGGCGAACAACAGTTCCCGTCATTTCATACGCAGGCTCGCCTCCGGGAATCTGGTCCTTGTGAAGAACGGTAGCCTGACCGGAAGAACCAAGTCAAGGAGTGATCTGACTGCCTACCTCTCGACGGATGACGGCAGGACATGGAAGGGCGGTCTCCAGCTTGACGAGAGGGATTGGGTCTCCTATCCGGACGGTTTTCAGGCTCCTGACGGCCACATCTACATCTCGTACGATTGGGAGCGGGCCAAGGAGGGGCAGATCCTCCTCGCCAAGTTCACTGAGCAGGACATCCTTGCCGGCAGGATCGTGACGGACGGAAGTTTCCTCAAGCACATAATATTCAAACCAGGCAAGATTCACAAGAAGAGTGGAAAATAAATATATCACCTGTTAATACACTATTACAATGAAAAAGCAAGTATGGAGAATATTCCTGTTCTCCTTTATTCTCTCGCTTTTCCCGGTGTCAGGATTGTCCGCGCAGTCGATGACCGTCTCCGGACATATCTATGACTCCGACGGGAAAACCCCGCTGCCGGGTGTCTCGGTGGTGGAGAAGGCTTCGCTCAGGAACGGCACCGCGGCCGGTGCCGACGGCGATTACCTGATCACTGTGAAAGAGGGTGCGATGCTGTTGTTCAGTTACCTTGGCTATGAGGACAAGGAGGTCGTCGTGGGCAAGAACAACGTGATCAACGTTGTCATGACAATGAAGACAAGCGCTCTCAACGAGGCTGTGGTGACGGCGCTCGGAATCAAAAGGGAAGAGAAATCCCTTGGATACTCAGTCGCCAAGGTCAAGGCCTCGGACTTGAACACCGCCGTTTCCGGAAACTGGCTCAACGGTATGGCCGGTAAGGTCGCGGGACTGAACTACAATTATGCCGGCGCGGGTCCTGGTGGTTCCATCAGGGTGACCTTGCGTGGAGAGTCATCCATCAACCCGGCCAACAGCGAGGCTCTCTTTGTGATTGACGGCGTTCCGGTGAACAGCGGCATGGACGCCACCGGAGGCAACTCGTACATGTCCTCGGATCTGCCTGTGGACTTCGGAAACGGCGCCAGTGACCTGAATCCTGAAGACATCGAGAATGTCACCATCCTTAAAGGGCCGGCGGCGACGGCGCTTTACGGTTCCCGGGCTGCGAACGGAGCCATCGTGATAACGACTAAGGCGGGACGTTCGTCACGCGGCATAGGCGTTTCTGTCAGCTCGTCCGCCACATTCGAGGATGCTGGATACTGGCCTGATTTCCAGAATGAATATGGATCCGGAAACTCGGGCTCGGACAAATATTACTCATTCTATACCATCTCGTCCGAAGGTGTGTCCAGAACACAGGCCACGATGGCATGGGGACCGAGATTCGAGGGGCAGCTTTACTATCAGTACGGAGGGCAGAACGAGGACGGGACATATACTGCCACCCCGTGGGTGGCAAGGGACTGGTACAAGGGCTTCTTCAGGACTGGTGTCACGTACAGGAACACAGTTTCGATAGAGGGGAGCAACGGAAAGGGAAGCACAGGGCGGCTCTCTTTCACCGACACCAAGAACGACTGGATCACACCGAACTCCGGATATGGGACACAGAGCCTTTCCATGGCGTTCACGGCTCCGATAAACAAGTTCGTGAAAGTTGAGGGGCGCGCCACCTACTACCATAAGATAAGTGACAATCTTCCTATGGCCGGTTACGGCTCGTCCTCCATAATGAATCTTCTGATGTGGTCGTCGCCAAGTGTCGATGTCCGTTGGTACAAGGATTATTGGGCCAAAGGACAGGAGGGGTACAAACAGAACAGACCGTTCAACTCCGGTTCGGACAGCCCCTACCTTCAGGCTTACGAGCAGCTCAACACCATCAATAGAGACAGGGTATATGGCACGGCGAAGGTGACATTCACCATTCTGGCTCCTCTGACCCTCATGCTGAGATCCAGCCTGGACACAGGATCTGACTTCAGGACGCAAAGGAAGCCGTTCGACTCGTCCGGCGCGGTCAGGGGCAAATACAGGGAGCAGAACAACTCCAACATCGAGATTAATAACGATTTCCTCCTCAGGTATGACAACAAGTTCGGAGACTTCGGCGTGACGGCGTCTTTCGGAGGAAACCTGATGGCCCAGCGCAAGCAGGGAAACTCCACTACGGCCAACCAGCTTGACCAGCCGGGAATATATAATTTCGCCAATTCCCAGTCGCAGCTTTTGTTCACAAACTACTATAACAGGAAACGCATCAACTCTCTTTACGGGATGCTCCAGCTCAACTGGAAGAACCGGATCTTTGTGGATGTCACAGGCAGGAACGACTGGTCTAGCGCATTGGCCAAGGGTCACAATTCCTATTTCTACCCGTCCGTCAGCACAAGCTTACTGCTCTCCGACATCCTCGGGTTCGCGAAACACCCTTTCGGCAAACGGGTGGACATGCTGAAACTCAGGCTGTCATGGGCCATGGTCGGCAACGACACCTATGCCTACAACATCGGCAACTATTACGGCAAGAGCAACTTCACAGGCGGACTGACCATCCCGTCCAAAGTGAACAATGACGCTCTGAAGCCGGAAATGGTGGAAAGTTATGAATATGGAGTCGAGGGCCGTTTCTACGAGGGCCGTCTGGGCTTTGATGTGACATATTATGATGCCATAAGCCGCAACCAGATCCTGCGCGCTCCTGTCGATCCTATCACAGGATATTCCTCGATGGTTGTCAACGCCGGCGAGATCCGTAACCATGGATGGGAAGTGTCTGTCACCGGAAAGCCGGTCAGTTCCAAGGACTTCAAATGGTCAACCTCAATCGTCTGGTCAATGAACAGGAATCGTGTGAAGTCACTTGCCGAAGGATTGGACCAGTGGATAATAAGCCAGGGGCCGAACTCCTCGATAATAGCGAAACCAGGCGGAACTCTGGGGGATATGTACGGAACCAGATTCGAGAGAGCGCCGGAAGGCGCGTACATAACGCTGGATGACGGCACAAGGCAGGATGTCAGCGGAGAGATCCTTTATGACAGCAACGGCTACCCTGTATTGGGCACTACCCTTGAATATCTCGGGAACACTCAGGCGAAATGGAAAGCCGGATTCAACAACTCGTTTTCTTTCAAAGGAATAACCTTGTCGGTCTCAATCGATGGACAATATGGTGGCAAGGCATATTCACTTACCAACTCCATCCTTTCCTACAGCGGCAAGCTAAAGAATTCCCTTGAGGGACGATATGACGGACTCATCGGAGATGGTGTCTGCTATGATCAGGCTACGGGAACATATTCCAGAAACAGGGTCGTCACGGACAGGATCGCGTATTACTATGACCTGAAGTATAGGAGGGCCAATGTGGAGAACAACCTGTTCAGCACGGCGTTCATCAAGCTGCGTGAGGTCCGGTTGGAATATTCATTGCCGAAGAAACTTGTTGAAAAGGCCAAGGTTCTTCAGAAAGTGTCGCTTGCCGTGTATGGCAGAAATCTGGCGATGCTGACCTCATGGCCTCAGTATGATCCGGAGATAGCCACATTGAACGGCTCTCAGATAACCACTGGTTTCGAGACCGCGCAGTTCCCTATGACCCGCAGTTATGGTTTCAGCGTCGAACTTAAATTCTAGAGAACATGAAAAGAAGAATATTGGTGCCGCTTGTTGTGGCGGCGGCTCTATCCGGAATGCCGTCATGTGGTGATTTCGAGGAGATTAACACCGACCCGACCAGCATAAAGTATGGCAACGCCAAGCCGCTCAGCCTGATACAGGACATAGTACACGGAGGAAACTGGACAGTCCTTTACCACTCCGTGAAATTGAACAGTGACTTGATGCAGTACTCCGTGTACATAGAGTCCGGAGAGCAGATAAGCAATTATATCGTGAAGCCTGACGAGTCCAAGGACATCTGGGCAGGGCTTGCTCCCAAGGCCTCCGCTTGCCAGCGGATGTACGAACTGGCCGAGAAGGCCGGGGATTACAACTGCATGGCCATAGCGGTGACGCTCAAGGCGTATTTTGTCTCGCAGTTGACTGACATCTTCGGTGACATTCCGTACAGCGAGGCTTTCAAGGCGGAATCAGGCAATGTGACTCCGAAATATGACACGCAGAAAGAGATCTACACATCGCTGCTTTCCGAACTTGAATCAGCCAATTCAATGTATGACCAGACTGTCGCGCTGGACAGTCCGCAGAAGGATCTGCTTTATCAGGGAGATGTCGCTAAGTGGCGGAAATTCACGAACTCGTTGAGGTTGCGTCTTCTTCTTAGGGTGAGCCGCCACGAGGACATGAACGCTCCGGCCGAGATGAGGAAGATGCTTGAGGATCCGGGAACGTATCCTGTGTTCGGGAACAACGATGACGCCGCGATACTTCACTTCACGGGAGTCATTCCGAATATCAACGGCTATGGCCCTGCCGGAACCCTGAAGGTGAAGCTGCACAGCAACAGGAGAATGTGCTCGACGCTGGTGGATCTTATGAATCTGTCATCGGATCCAAGGACCGGAAAATTTGTCGGCGGAGTCGCGTCTCCGGCTGATTCAAAATATCTTGGCCAGTATAAGGGGATTCCGAGCGGTTACGACTACGATGAGATTAATGTATGGGTCGGTGAGGGAGCCTCGTCATATTCGGAGACACTGGAGTCCAACACCCAACCCTCCACATTCATGTCTTACGCCGAGTTGAACTTCATTCTGGCCGAGGCGGCGTTCCGTGGGTTCATAGAAGGGGATCCGGTGGTCTGGTATGAGCGTGGGGTCACCGCTTCTGTCCAGGAATGGTGCGGCGCGGACCAGAAGACGGACAACCTTCTGAAAAACACAGCGACGAAATACGATCCGTCACGTGGTCTGGAAATGATAATGGAGCAGAAATACATCGCGTCGTTCCTGGTCGGCTTCGAGGCTTGGAATGACTATAGAAGAACCGGACTTCCTGCGCTTGTCATCGGGCCGGCGGCGCAGAACAAGGACGCCGATGGAGTCTCGCATCTGCCTGAACGGCTGATATATCCGGTCATCAGCCAAAGTACAAACAACAAGAATTACATCGAGGCGGTCAACCGTATGGGCGGCAGTGACGACATGCTGACCAAGGTATGGTGGGCCGATGGTGAATATTAATGGATGAATGTTATGAAAAGAATCATTACAGGAATATGCTTGGCGGCGGTGCTGCTGTCCTGCGAGCGGGAAGAGTCTCATGAATATCATCTGGAACTGGAATCCGCTGAGTGTGAGGTGGCTTCGGTGAAAGGTTCATTCAAGATGACGGTTTTCGGGGAGGGACGCTGGTATGTGAAATCGGATGCTGATTGGTGCTCCCTGTACCCGTCCGTAGGAAAGGATGACGGACGGTTCTACATCAACGCGTCGGACTGGGACCGTGGCTACAGCCGTGCCTGCAAGGTTGTTGTCACGTTGCAGGACAGTACAAAATATGAGATAAGCGTTACACAGAAAGGACAGACCCCGTACCTTTCAGTCAAGGATGAGCGTTTGAGTTTCCCGTCGGAACCTACCGGCGGAATCATAGCAGTGGACTCCAATGTGGAATGGACGGCGGAGGTCTCGGGAGATGGGTCCGGCTGGCTTACTCTTGGGGAAAAGACTGACGATTCCCAGGCGTTCAGCATAAACGGCAACGAAGACGCGTTGAGACGTTCGGCCACGGTGACGTTCCGTGAGAATGGCGGAGACCTTGCCTGTGAGGTGGTTGTCATCCAGTTCCCGGTTTTGGACAAGGGCAAGGCTTTGGTCAAGACCATCAAGGACGTATTGGCCGAAAACGATGGACTGATTGGAGACAACATCAAGGTCGAGGGCTATGTGACAAGCGACAGAACCTGTGGCAATACAGGTGCTTCTGAGATGTATCTGCAGGATGACAGCGGGAAAGGGATATTGTTCGAGTTCAGTGACCCGGCAAGGAACACATATTCGGTCAATGACAAGGTCGGGGTATGGCTGGCGGCATGCGAGATCAGAAATGTCGGGGGAGTGACGAAAATATCGAATATCACTGATGCCAACCTTATGGAAAACACCTCTCTTTCAGGTGACGGTGCCTCTCCTGTGGAAATCAATGACATCTCCTCGGTCGATCTGGATGCGATGGAAAACACCCTTGTCCGTTTGAAGGATGTCTGCTTCACCTATCCGTTCGGTACGCTGTACAACTCGAACAAGGAGACCGGAAACGACTGCGTGACATTGTTGCGTGATTCTGAAGGGAACAACATGGACCTGAGAACCAACACGACTTTCAAGGAAAAGCACGCCAGGCTCATACCGTCCGGAAACTGCGATGTCACAGGTATCCTTATGAGGCACGATGGACATATTGTACTGAGGGTTAGGTCTTTCGATGACATTGTCGAATCCGATGTCCCGTCCGTATGGCGAACTGTCGTAGAATGGTACAATGTAGGTTCATGGACAAACACCGTGGGAGGCACGTCATGGGCTCCGAAAGTCGGATCGGGAACGTTTGTGTTCGGCACTTTCGGCGACCTGAAGCAGGGGTGGTGCTATGACAGGATAGATCCTTCGCGGAAGAACAGCGCCACGAACGGACACCACGGACCGCAGCTGAACCATTGGTGGGACACCGGAAGCGGCGTGGGGCAAAGCTGGGAGTTCTCCACTTCCACGGCTGGCTGCACGGGAGACATCTATATGTCACTTTATACAGGAAGCTCGAATGACGGCCCGAAGAATTTCGTGGTCGAGTGGACAGATTCGGACGCGGCGGACGCAGTTTGGACAAAAGCCGGAAGCTACCAATGCTGGAGTTGGGGAGACACGGGATCTGATCATTCAAACATCCTCATGAACGTGGACATGAAGTTGCCCGGAGCACAAGGGCATCAGATGTTGCGGATAAGACTCCGTTGCGCTGATTCGGAAAGAGCCCAGAAGAACGCGTCCAATCCTCTCATAACGACGAGCGGCAGCAATAAGCTCTGCTATGTAAGAATATCAGAAAGGACCAGGTAACGGAAAAACCATAATCTCATTCCAAAAGTGAAAACGCGAGGCGGCCGATGATTGTTCACGGCCGCCTCGCTCATTAATATTATATTTATGTCCGCCTCTACAGTTCGTCGAAGCTCACGTCGGTGAACGAGTCTTTGGCCCGGACGCCCTTGTCCGGCTCGGGGCCGTTGTGTTCCGGCACGTCCTTCAGGAGATTCGTCTTCATATAGGAAAGCACCTCCGACAGGCCTTCCTGGAATTTTTCAAAATCCTCCTTGTAAAGGAATATCTTGTGCTTGTCGAAACTGAATCCGCCGTCGGCGTCCTGTCTGCGCTTGCTTTCAG
Source organism: Anaerotignum sp. (assembly GCA_963600795.1). Lineage (GTDB taxonomy): Bacteria > Bacteroidota > Bacteroidia > Bacteroidales > UBA932 > Cryptobacteroides. The sequence goes on from CAVCDF010000172.1 coordinate 13,422, forward strand.
TGATGGTGAGATAATAGTCGTTGTTGCCCTTTGTGGTCTTGACGTCAAAGAAATAGGTCCTCTTTCCGGCCCTGACAGGCTTGGAGTACACATCCTCTGAATTGCGGTCAGCGAAATTCGGCCGCTCATAATCATCTTTGTACATCTTGCGCTGAATGTTTTGTTATCCGCACAAATTTAAGAAAAATCTGAAATTGTTGTGTTATATTTGCATAAAATTTTAGGATAAGTATGCTTAACAGAAGAATTCTGCGAATCAAGGCTTTCAAGGCTCTGTACAGTTACGCCGAGAATCCGTCGATGACGCTTGCGGACACGGAGGCAATGCTTGAAGAGTCCTGCGAGGCGACCCGGTCGCTGTATCTTTTGATGCTTGCGATAATCCCGAGTCTGACGGACGAGGCTCTGGCGAGAATAGAGAATGCGCGCAAAAAGTTCAATCCGACCGATGAGGAGAGGAATCCCAACCTGAAGTTCACGAGGAACGGGATTGCCCGGATTTTCCGTGAGGATCCCGACTTCCGCAAGATTCTGTCCAGGCGCAAACTTTCCTGGGAACCGTACGACGTGCTTGTCAGAAACGTTTACGATTCCGTCTGCACCAAGGACTACTACAAGGCATATATGGCTTCGCCGGAGCAGTCGCTCGCAGAGGACGCCAACCTGTTCATAAAGATTTTTGAAGAGGAGTTCGTCGACAACGAAGAACTTGCCGTCATTCTTGAGGACCTTTCAATCTACTGGTGCGATGATCTGGCATATTCGTTGACCGCCTGCTGCGACTCGCTCAAGCTTCTTGCGAAGGGACAGCGCTGGTCGCTGCCGCCGCTTTACCGCAGCGAAATGATGGAGTCCAAGGATGTCGAGAGCGACAAGTCGTTCATCTACAAGGTGCTGCGCACGGCGTACGCAAATTTCGGCAAATATGCTCCGATGGTCGCCGGCAACACCACTCAGTGGGAGAAGGACAGGCTGTTCACCGTCGACACCGTGCTGATCGTGATGGGCCTTTCCGAAGCGAAGGCGTTCCCCGACCTCCCGGTGCGCGTGACCATCAATGAATATGTCGAAATCACCAAGTACTACAGCACTCCGAAGAGCCGCTCTTTCGTCAACGGCCTTCTTGACCGTCTCATCAAGAAACAGATTGAGGAGGGGGATATAGTGAAGACGGAAAAAATTGCTTAAATTTGTAAACGTTAAAAAACAATAGGAAATGAATATTCTTGCAATCACACTTCTGCAGGCCGCTCCGGCCACAGCTCCCGCGCAGCCTGGAACGGGCGGCGGCGCTTTCTGGATCATGATCATCGCTATGTTCGTGATAATGTGGCTCTTTATGATCCGTCCGCAGCGCAAGCAGCAGAAGGAACTCGAGGCGTTCCGCAACGGCCTCAAGAAGGGAGACAAAGTCGTGACCGCCGGCGGCATCTACGGTACCGTGCACGAGATCAAGGACAGGACTGTCCTCATCCAGGTTGACGGCGACGTGAAGCTCAGGGTTGACAAAAACTCCCTTGTCAGGGACTACACCCAGGACACAGTGCAGAAATAAAAGGCCGGCTTTTCCGTTTTGAAGATGTGGAAGGATCGGCTCCATAGACTTCTGGGAAGGCTTCAACTAGACGGGAGAGACATTACGGTTTTCCTGGTGTCTCTCTTGCTTGCGTTCAGCATCTGGCTCATCCACAACCTTTCCCTGTACTACTCCGACACGATGAACGTGCCGGTGGTGGCCGAGTGCAACATCGAAGGGCACTCCAACCGGTCTTCCAATTCGAACATCATAGCGGCAAGATGCCGTACGTCCGGCTTCTCGCTCCTGCGCAACCGCCATCAGGCCAAGCGCAAGGCTGTGGTTGTCCGTTTCGATCCGAAGGACATGCACTGCAAGGAGGGTGAACTGTTCACCGTCAGCGCCGCCGAGCTTGGCAACTACGTCACCGAGATTTTCGGAGATGACGTGAGGCTCGAGTCGTTCCTGTCCGAGACCGTTCAGTTCAGGTTTCCTTTCGAGAACCACAAGAGGGTTCCGGTGCAGGCCGTGCAGGTGGTCAGCTTCAAGCCTCAGTATATGGCGATGGGCCAGATGAAACTGCAGCCGGATTCAGTTACGGTCTATGGCGAGCCGTTCCATCTGGAGAACATCGACCGGGTGTTCACCAGGACGATAGACCTGCCGAACCTGAAGTCCAGCGCTCACGGAAGCGTCAGAATCGAGCCGGTTTCCGGGATAAGGATGTCTGAAACTGAAGTGAACTACACCCTGGACGTGACCCGCTATGTGGAAATCCGTTCCGAGGTGTCGGTGCAGGTACGGAATCTGCCTGCCGGAAAGAAGATGTCCGTCTATCCATCCACGGCCACGGTGCTGTTCAAATGCGCTTTCCCGCTGTCCCAGGATCCTACGCAGGACGTCCAGTTCTACATCGACTACCTTGATTTCCAGAAATCCATAGGCGGCAAATGCGTCGCGCACGCAAGCCGCGTTCCGAACGGAGTCATTGAATGTACGCTGACTCCTGAAGTCTTTGACTGTGTGGAGGTGGGCAAGCAATGAAGACGGTAGCGGTCACTGGAGGAATAGGCAGCGGCAAGAGCACGGTGTGCTCGATGCTTGCTTCGCGCGGGATTCCGGTCTATGATTCGGACTCTGCGGCGAAAAGGCTCTATCTTGCCGACCGGACGCTGCTGGATGACATAGAGGAGGCTTTCGGCTGCGGCATAAGGCAGTCCGACGGCAGTCTGGACAAGGCAAAGCTGTCGTCGATAGTGTTTTCTGCTCCCGAGAAGCTGAAGACGTTGAACGGCATCGTGCATCCTGCTGTCCTGCGCGATTTCAGGAGATGGAACGCGATGCAGTCGTCAAGGCTTGAAGGGAAGTCTGAATCCGGAATGTTCTGGGGAAAGGAACCGTTCTGCGTGCTTGAGTCGGCGATCATCCTGGACTGCCCGGAATTCAGCCCGGTGATTTCCAGAACCGTGCTGGTCGACGCGCCTCTGAACGTGAGGCTGAAGAGGGCCTGCGAGAGGGACGGCGCCTCGCGGGATGAAATCATAAGAAGGATGGCCGCCCAGCATTTCGACGTGTCGAAGGTCGACGCGATAATCCGCAACGACGGTACTTTCGCGCAGCTGGTCAAGGCCGCCACGGAAGTTTTCCGGAAACTCAAGCTGTGACCGACCCGAAAAGGGCATAAGGTAAAAGAAACAAACAACAAGTAAAACCATAGGAATATTATGAAGACAGATCTTTCGAAAATTCTTTCCATTTCGGCCAGGCACGGCCTTTTCAGGTATGTCGCACAGGCCAGGAACGGTGTCATAATCGAGGCGCTTTCCACTGGAACCAGGAGCATGGCGGATGCCAAGAGCCGCATCACCACTCTGGCTGACATCTCCATCTACACAACGGAAGGTGAGATCAAGCTGCGCGAGGTATTCGTCAAACTCAATGAAGTCCTCGGCGACGCTGACGCGCCCGGCGCCAAGTCAGCTCCGGAAGAACTCAAGGAAGTTTTCGCCAAGGCCGTTCCGGATTACGACGGCGACCGTTTCTATGTTTCGCACATGAAGAAGGTCGTTGAATGGTACAATGAACTTAAGAACTACGCTTCTCTTGATTTCGAGAATCCCGACGAGGAGGCCGCGGAAGAGGGCGCAGAGTCCGAAAATAAGGCTGAAGAATAGTGAAATCGCTGCAGGTCATAACATTAGGCTGCTCCAAGAACACGGTTGACACTGAGCATCTTCTTGCTCAGGTGAAGGACTCTTACCGGATTCTTCCGGATGACTGGACCGGTCCCGCCGATGTCCTGCTGGTCAACACCTGCGGTTTCATCGGCGATGCCAAGGAAGAATCCGTTCAGGCTGTCCTGGCAGCGGCTGAGCGCCGGAAGTCAGGCGAAGTCGGCAAGCTGCTGGTCTTCGGCTGCCTTTCGCAGAGATACCTTTCGCAGATGCCGGCGCTCGTTCCCGAAGTGGACGGCTGGTTCGGAGCCAGGGATCTCGCTCCGATCGTCAGGGCGCTTGGTTGCGTACCGTCGGAAACTCCCGGCAGGCTTCTGTCCGGCCGCAACGCCTATGCATACCTGAAGATTTCCGAGGGTTGCGACCGCAGATGCGCCTACTGCGCGATACCTTTCATCAGGGGGGCGCACAAGTCGGTGCCGATGGAGACTCTGGTCAGCGAGGCCGAATCCCTTGCCGCTTCCGGAGTGAAGGAACTGATACTGATCGCACAGGACACGACTTTCTACGGTCTTGACCTTTACCGCCGCCGCGCCCTTGCCGAACTGCTCAGGAAACTTTCGGCCGTGGATGGAATAGAGTGGATAAGAATCCATTATTCCTATCCGGCTGACTTCCCGGAGGATGTCCTTGACGAGATGGCCGTAAACCCTAAGGTCTGCAAGTACCTGGACATTCCCCTTCAGCACATCTCAGACAAGGTTCTCGACAAGATGCACCGCCAGGTCACCGGAGAATGGACCAGGAGCCTGGTCCGCAGGCTTCGCGAGCGCGTGCCGGGAGTGGCCCTCAGAACCACGATGATCGTCGGCCATCCCGGCGAAGGCAAGAGAGAGTTCGCGGAACTGCTTGACTTTGTCAGGGAAGCGAAGTTCGAACGGTTGGGAGCGTTTGCATATTCAGAGGAAGAAGGCACATTCGGAGCCGCGAATTACCGAGATTCAGTCCCGAAGAAGGAGAAGGAGCGCCGTCTGGCCGAACTGATGCAGGTCCAGAGCGGCATATCCTTCGCTTTCAACGAATCCCGCGTGGGAACGTGCGAGCGTGTCCTTGTCGATGAATATGCTGACGGAGTCCTGATCTGCCGGAGCCGGTACGAGAGTCCGGAGGTGGACGGCGAGATCATTGTCAGCTATGACGCGGAGAAATTCGCCGGGACTCCGGCCGAGGAACTTCGGGGAAAGTTCATAGACGTGAAGATAACGGGAGCTGATGAGTACGACCTCATCGCGGTGCCCGTGTAATGATATTCGGAAAATATGAAAATCGCTCCATTGGCGGCAGCGCTTTTCGCGCTGGTTTCCTGTGCGCCGCAGGCTTTTGTGATAACCCCGGAGATGAGGGGACCGTCTAAGTCGGGGCTCGACCTCGCCGGCAAGTCCATCGCTGTGGTTTACTCCACGGACGGCAATTCCCGCAACCTTGCATTCAATTCATCGGCTGCGGACGGATTCGCCACCCGGCTGGAGGAGGACTATTTCGGAGGCGAGCGGGCCGTCGGGATGTTCACTGTCGAGACCGGAAACGGAGCGGACTACACCGTCAAGGATTCGCTTGTCAGCCTTGTCCTGCAGACCGGAAAGGATGTTGTCTTCCTTTTCGGCGCTCCGGAACTCGGCATTCCTACGGTCGGCGCCCCGATGAAGATCGTCGGGAAGAATCTTCCTGCGGATTCGTCCTATGTGTCTCAGGTCACCATTCCGTTCAGAACCAGAATCTATGCCTATGATTCGATGAACAGGAGCGACAAGGCTCTGGGCTTCTCCGGCAGCAAGAACCTGACCGTGGAAGTTTACAGTGACGGAAAATCATCTGACGATGACATCAGGACGGCTGTCTGGAAACGGATTTCCAGGAGCGCCGAGAATGCCGGCTATACCGCCGCGTCGTCCTTCTCTCCGACCTGGAAAACCGATGAGTTCCACGTCATCTATTACGACGGCGCCGAGGATGCCTGGGACAAGGGAGCCGAGTATGCATATTCATTCAAATGGAAGGAGGCGATCGCGCAGTGGACGACTCTGCTCGGATGCCGTAGCGTGGAAAAGAAGGCGTGCGCTGCCTACAACCTGGCTCTCGGGTGCTTTATGGCAGGACAGCCGGACCTGGCCCTGGAGTGGCTTGACCGTTCCGACAGCTATATGCCGGTCAGCCTGTCCGCATCTCTCAGGAGCAAGATAAAGCAGTACACTGGAAAACAAAGCAGCAGATGAAGAACGAATATGACGTCATAATTGTAGGCGGAGGCATAACGGGAGCCGGAACTGCGAGAGATTGCGCTCTGAGGGGACTCAGGGTGCTTCTTGTCGAAAGGTCTGACATTGCTACAGGAGCCACCGGCAGGAATCACGGCCTGCTCCACAGCGGGGCGCGGTATGCCGTAACCGACAGGGAATCCGCAACTGAATGCATCAAGGAGAATCTGACCCTGAAGAAGATAGCCCGCCATTGCGTGGATGACACTTCCGGATTGTTCATCACTCTTCCGGAGGACGACCTTGCCTATCAGGACACGTTCGTGAAGTCCTGCCTGGCCGCCGGGATTGAGGCCGAGGTAATCAGCCCGGAGGAGGCGATCAGGATGGAGCCTTCGGTCAACCCGGCTCTCATCGGGGCGGTAAAGGTCCCGGACGGCTCGGTGGACCCGTTCAGGCTGTGCGCATCGAATATGCTGGACGCCAAGATGCACGGTGCGAAGGTCCTGGTGTACTCGGAAGTCACGCAGTTCATCAAGGAAGGTGACACCATCAAGGGAGTTAGGGTGCTGGACCGCCACAGCGGGACCGTGTCTGACTATTATGCCCCCGTCACCGTCAACGCCGGCGGTATCTGGGGGCACCATATCGCGGAGATGGCCGGGGCCAACATCAGCATGTTCCCCGCAAAGGGCGCTCTGCTGATTTTCGCCCACAGGGTGAACAGTGTGGTGCTGAACCGTTGCCGCAAGCCTGCCAATGCCGACATCCTTGTGCCGGGCGATACTGTCTGCGTCATCGGAACGACTTCTACCAGAGTTCCCTACGAGGAGTGCGACCATCTGAAGGTCACTCC
>CAVCDF010000173.1:0-2151 GCA_963600795.1 Anaerotignum sp.
GTGCACAGCGGAGAGTGCACAGCGGAGAGTGCACAGCGGAGAGTGTATAGCGGAGAGTGTATAGCAGAGAGTGCATAGCGGAGAGGAGCCTCTGCACGAAAAAACCGAAGCGAGACTCACGTCTGGCTTCGGCTCTTTTGCTATTCAATACTTATTAGATAACTATTGAGTCAGTTTTTGGTTTATGAGTAAAAATATTTATGTCGAACATCACTATTACCATTTCCGTGCCAAAGTGACCTTTTTTTTGTAATTTCTAATGATTATCCGCAAAAATACCCAGTAGAATAAGGGAGCCGTGAGGAATAATAGATTGAATCATAATGAATTAAATATTTGTCTTTAGGAGAATCCTCCTTAAGACAAACAGCTAAATCACAGAAAATCAAGCCTATAGTTCCCACGCAACAAATCTTGCTGCTTAGAGGACTCGTTGTTTAAGTGCAACGGAACTAGTGCGAAGATGAAGGACAGACTTGAATGGCTTGGGCATAATTGCGGATAGTCAGTTAATTTCTATTCATTCGTCTCATATTCCGTGAAAACTGATCAGATATCACTTGCCTACTTCTCTCCTTCCCGAATTACCGGATGTTCGCAATGACCAAAGACTTCAAACTCGACGTGAGGGCCCTTGCCTCCTTCCCGAATTATCGGATGTTTGCAATCGACATTATGTCGGCGAAGACACCGGCGGCGGTGACGTCGGCACCGGCGCCGTAGCCCTGGATCAGCATCGGATGCCTGTTGTAGCGCTCTGTCGTCAGCAGAATGATGTTGTTCGACCCGTCAAGCACGTAGAATGAATGCTGGCTTGGAATCTCCTGCAGTGAAACAGAACACTTGCCGTTGTCGTTTTTCGCCACGAACCTCCATCTCTTCCCGGAAGCCTCCAGCGTTCTGCGCCTCCTCTCGAAATCCTCGTCAAGAGCAGGCAGCTTCTGCCAGAACTCCTCCAGGGAACAGTCGAAGAACTCCGGCGGAATGAAAAGATGGGCCTCCACATCGCTCTGGCTGACCTTGTAGCCCGCCTCCCTGGAAAGAATCACCAGCTTGCGGATCACGTCCTTCCCGGAAAGGTCGATGCGCGGATCCGGCTCCGAGAACCCCTGCTCCTGCGCCATCTTCACAGCCCGGCTGAACGGAATCTCGGCGGAGATTGTGTTGAATATGAAATTGAGAGTCCCGCTGAGGACTGCCTCCATCTTCAGGATCCTGTCACCGCTGTTGCACAGGTCGTTGATTGTGCCGATGATCGGCAGGCCGGCCCCAACGTTGGTCTCGAACAGGAATTTGACGCCCATCTTCCTGGCCGTTTCCTTGAGAAGGACATAGTTGTCGAAATCCGACGAGGCCGCTATCTTGTTGGCCGTCACCACGGATATTCCGTGATTGAAGAAATCCTCGTAGAGGGTGGCGATCTCAGCGCTGGCCGTGCAGTCGACGAACACGGAATTGAATATGTTCATTCCTATCACTTCGCTGCGGAGTCTGTCAGTGTCCAGAGCCATTCCGCCGGCCAGCCGCTCCTTGTAGGTGGCTATGTCGATGCCGTCGCGGTCGAATATGCCCTTTGTGCTTCTCGCTATCCCGACTATGTTGATCTTGAGATTCCTCTCCTTCATGAGCCTCTCCCTCTGCGCACGGATCTGGTCGAGCAGCCGGCCGCCGACCGTGCCGATTCCGCAGACGAAGAGATTCAATTCCTGATATTCAGAAAGGAAGAAACTGTCGTGGATGACATTGAGGGTCTTCCGGAGCTGGGAACTCTCCACCGTGAAGGAGATGTTGGATTCCGAAGCGTCCTGTGCGAAAGCGTTGACGTTGATGCCGTTGCGCCCGAGAGTGGAGAAGAGTTTCCCCGTAATGCCCGGAGTGCTCTTCATATTCTCTCCGATGACGGACACCGCCGCGAGGCCGCTCCTGACGCTCACGGGCGACAGCGCTCCGCTCTCGATCTCGCAGGAAAAATAGCCGTTCAGCACCTTGCGCGCCCTTTCAGCGTCGCTGCTGCTCACGCCGATGGAGATGCCCGTCTCGGCGGCGGCCTGACATACGAGGAAGGCGCTGATGCGCTCGAGGGCAAGTGCCGTGAATATCCTGCAGTTGACTCCGACAAGTCCCGCCATTGACGTACCCGACAGAGTGATC
>CAVCDF010000174.1:0-8572 GCA_963600795.1 Anaerotignum sp.
GAGGAAAGCCGCCCGCGAACAGGCCCGCAAGGACAGGGCTGCAGCCAAGGAAGCCCGCTGGGCCGAACTTGACGCGCGAGATGCTGCAAAGGCTAAGGTAAAAGAAGAAAAGGCCTTGGAAAAGAAGCGCAAGGCTACTCTCAAGACCTTAAAAGCCAGGGATAAGCGTCTGGAAAAAGAACAGCGGATGATCGACCGTTACAAGGCCCGCTACGAAAAGCGCAAGGCCAGGGCCGACAGAAGAAAGCGATAATCTTTACAGCAGTTTCTTCTTCAGCGCGTCGATCATGTCGACGGTCATCGTCTCAAGATCGTAGGACGGAGTCCAGCCCCATTCCTCGCGGGCGCAGGAATCATCCATCTTGTCCGGCCACGAATCAGCGATGGCCTGACGGACAGGATCCACCTCGTAGCGCATCTTGAATCCCGGAATATGCTCCTCGATCTTCTTGCGGAGGATTTCCGGATCGAAACTCATCGAAGCGATGTTGAACGAATTGCGGTGCTTCAGTTTGGAAGGATCCGCATTCATTATGTCGACAGCAGCCTTCAGAGCGTCAGGCATATACATCATGTCCATATACGTTCCTGCTGCGATAGGGCAGACGAACTCCTCGCCCTTGACAGCGGCGTAGTAGATTTCTACAGCGTAGTCGGTAGTGCCGCCGCCCGGCAGGGTCACGTTGGAGATCAGTCCAGGGAAGCGCACCGAACGGGTGTCCACTCCATATTTCGTGTGATAGTAGTCGCTCAGAAGTTCAGTCGCGACCTTTGTGACGCCGTACATCGAGCGAGGTCTCTGGATTGTGTCCTGCGGAGTGTTCTGGTGAGGGGTCTCCGGACCGAACGAGCCGATGGACGATGGCGTGAACACCGCGACATTATGCTCGCGTGCGATCTCGAGGATATTCATCAATCCGTTGATCTGGATGTTCCAGGCCATCTGCGGCTTCCTTTCCGCTACGGCTGAAAGAAGCGCCGCAAGATTATATACAGTGTCGATGTTGTACTTCTTCACGATGGCGAGAAGCTGCTCGCCGTTGCAGACATCAGCCTCCTCGGCCGGGCCGCTTTCAAGCAGAATCCCTTTAGGTTCAGCGCCTTTGATGTAGCCGGCGACAACGTTGCCCTCCGGGTACATATTTCTGATTTTCATCGTCAACTCGGAACCGATCTGTCCGGTTGAACCAACCACTAAGACATTTTTCATTGCACTTCGCTTGTTTATTGCTAAATTAGCGAGTGCAAATTTACACTAATTTTCCTGAAGTGCTTGAAATTTCACAGAAATCGAAGCACTCTCATCAAGATTTGATATCTTTGCCGTGACAAAATGTGAAACTTTTTAATATTTATTCAAAATATGTACGGTAAATTTCAGGAACATCTTCAGAATGAGCTCGCTTCCATCAAGGAAGCCGGCCTCTACAAGGATGAAAGGAACATAGCCTCCGCCCAGTCAGCCGAGATCACTCTCCAGGACGGCAGCAAGGCTCTTAACTTCTGCGCCAACAACTATCTTGGACTTGCCGACTCCCCGCGCCTAATCGAGGCCGCGAAGAAGGCTATGGACGAGAGAGGCTTCGGAATGTCTTCAGTAAGATTCATCTGCGGCACGCAGGATCTCCACAAGGAACTCGAGGCCGCCATCTCCGACTTCTTCCACACCGAGGACACCATCCTCTACGCATCCTGCTTCGATGCCAACGGTGGAGTGTTCGAGCCTCTTCTCACCGCTGATGACGCCATCATCTCCGACTCCCTGAACCACGCCTCCATCATCGACGGAGTCCGTCTCTGCAAGGCCGTGCGCTACCGTTACGCCAACGCTGACATGGCCGACCTCGAGCGCTGCCTCCAGGAGGCCCAGGCCCAGAGATTCCGCATCATCTGCACCGACGGAGTCTTCTCGATGGACGGCAACGTCGCTCCTATGGACAAGATCTGCGAACTGGCAGAGAAGTATGACGCTCTCGTGATGGTTGACGAAAGCCATTCAGCCGGAGTGGTCGGCAAGACCGGCCACGGAGTCGCCGAGCAGTTCAACTGCTACGGCCGCATCGACATATTCACAGGCACTCTCGGAAAGGCCTTCGGCGGCACCGTCGGCGGATTCACCACCGGCCGCAAGGAGATCATCGAGATGCTCCGTCAGCGCTCCCGTCCTTACCTCTTCTCCAACTCTCTGCCGCCTATGATCGTGGCCGCCGGCATCGAAATGTTCAAGATGCTGAAGGAGAACACCGAACTGCACGACCGTCAGCAGGAGAACGTGGCCTATTTCCGCGACAAGATGATCGCCGCCGGCTTCGACATCAAGCCTACCCAGAGCGCCATCTGCGCGGTTATGCTCTACGACGCTCCGCTTTCCCAGAAGTTCGCGGCCAAGATGGCTGAGGAAGGAATATTCGTTACCGGCTTCTACTATCCGGTCGTTCCGAAGGGCCAGGCCCGCATCCGCGTCCAGCTGTCCGCCGCCCACAAGCGCGAGCATCTCGACAAGGCCATCGCCGCCTTCCTGAAGGTCGGCAAGGAACTCGGTGTCATCAAATAGCGCCGCCTGCCTGCTGCAGACCCCGGCCTTGCGGCAAGCCGCTGTCGGTGAAAAACCCTGCCTCCGGGCGGGTGGCCTCAGCCTTCCCGGCGGAACAGTCTATGAATATCCAGTCGGCCCTCCCCGCTGATGGCCGTGGCAGATAACCGGCTGATAATGTTGCGAATAAGCAAAGGTCTGGTACGGATTTCCGTACCAGACCTTCGCTTTGTTGATTGATTGCCAGCTGGTTACCCGCCACGGCTTACCGTTAAAGTCACAAGGATAAACTGTTCCGAATCCAGGTCAAGGTCGCTGTAAGCGTAATAGACGCCATCATATTCACCTATCACTTCAAAGCTGTCGCTGACAGGGATGCGGCCTACGAGATCTTTGTTCACATCGTAGATCTGAAGTATCGTTCCGGCGGCGTTGTCAAGGTGGCAGGTTCGGAAAACATAGTCGCCGCACCGGACAAGCCTGTCATAGAAACCATACTTGTCCATCATCCTCTTGCGCTTGGACTCATACTCCTCAAAAGAGGATGTCTCCGGGTAATCCCCGGAGATGCCATCCTCCGGAAATCCGAAGGAACAAGTTATCTTACCGTCATAATCCATCATGAATATCCTCGGATCGGCGGCGAATGTGACGAGCAGGCCATCTTTTTCCGCGCAGAAGTCGTATTTCGAGAATGCTGGGATGTTCTTTTTCGAGTAAACAGGCGGATAGTGGCCGAACAGGACTTTGCTTGATGCAATATCCTCCGGACGGAACCTTATGAACATGTACGAATCCTTCCAGAATCCCTTGTTGTATCTTCTGTCATAGCCATTGTAGTGGACGTGTTCGGTGATTACCGGGATTATCAACACAGAATCAATGGCTTGCATCCGACCACACACGAAATTGTACTCATACATTTCCGGCACTTCAGGATCCGGATTATTGTAAAGATCAGACCAACCTTTCGTCCCGAAATTCGAATCCAATGCTGAGAACCATGCCTTGTTCAAGGAAAACAACTTTTTGTAGTCGCTTGAAAATCTATGTATGAAGCAATTGGCGTCCTCCATCAGAAAATCGCCGGTCGACTTGTCGAAAGTCGAGCAGAAGGATGCCGAGATAACCTCGTCGGGACCTTTCCCCTGACGGATGTACTCCCCGATGAAGTTTCCGCCAAGGTCATATTCCTTTACCCCGACAGCATATTTATCGACAAAACACAAAACGCTGTCCTTCATATGCCACTGACCGGCAAGAGATGTGTACCGGGCGTCAAGCCTCAAGGTGTCAAACGCCAATGAGGTGTACTCCACGTTTTCCTTCCCATAATTTTCAACGCCGTCATAAGGACTATGTTCCTGCTGGCATCCGGACAACAGCCACAGAATGGCCGCCAATGCGGTGAGTCTGAATATTCTTTTATTTGATAACTGACTTGCCATTATCAAAAACATTCAGTGTAATCTTTACCGAATAATGACCTGAAGAGTTCTCTGGCCTTGACCGTCTTTGCGGTCAGTCTCTCTTTCTCCTTCTCCACTTTTGTCTCGCCTCCCAAAAGATAAGCAAGTTCCCTTTCCTGTCTGGTAACGGTTTGCGAACAAAGGCTGTCCCATGTGCTTCCAGTGTCCTTCATGAATTTCTCCAAGTCTATCTCATCAGAGATGATTCGACTCCAGAAATCGTAATCACGGGACTCATTGTAGCACTTGATACTGTATGCTGGACCGGCTTCGCCGATCTCACCTTCGGCGTTTACTGTTCTTGGCTCCGAAAACTTCATGACGAAACTTGTCTCAACACGGTTCCTGAAAGGGTTGCGGCAAGGGTTACACTCAGCGCTGTACAATGACATCGCCGCGTCATCAGGTTTCCTCCATGACAGCTCCTGGCTTATGCTTGAGGTGTAGATCTTTCCTTTCTTATCCCCGTATGTTATCGTGTAGGTGTAGGGTGTTGCGAGAGACATCTCGGAGAAATTCCTAATGTACCTTGTGAACCTTTCGTCCATGTCTTTAACCACAATCTTCCGGATTCGTCCGCTGAAGTCAATGAACAATTGTCCGGAGCAATGAATCCTCTCCTTGACAGTTATTGTCTTTGAATTCGAAATGAAATCGATGACTCGGACATCACTGCCGTTGACCTTGGAAGTACCGGCACTTTTATAGGTGTAGTTGCCTATCATTTTAGTATTGAGAGGCGAGAAAATCTCCACGGCTCTCTTCCGGTCCAAGGCCGAGACATCGAATTCATCGACATAATTGGACTTAAGCGCGTCATCATCTTTTTTAATGCCGTTAGACGTCACTTTCAGGACAGGATTGACCTCATTCTTGTTCGGGAATAAAGACTCACTTACAAATGTGTCGCAGACATACAAACGCCCCATCACGTTTCTGTCATCCCAATAAAGTTTCGTTGTGGATTTCTGGTTGAAACCAAGAGAGGCGAACACGCCCACAGCACATTGCACCTCCCTGTAACTCCCGTTGCTCTTTATCGTCCGGACTATCTGAAACGGAGCATAATAATCAGCATAATTCTTTGAAAAATCCCGGCTTGCTTCCCTGACGATGGATTTCGCACTGCGTTCACCTCTGACAACGGACGCCTTCAATGTGTCTACCTCTGTGGGGACAGTCGATGCGGATGCCGTACCACACGCAAGAATCAGAATCAGCGGTAGGGTTAAATATCTCATTGGCAAAAAAATCTTATTCATTGCGTTATTGATTTAATGTCAAACTATTGTAATATAGTTATTTCAAATGTAAATCATTTTTTTTGAATAGCAAAATTTTTACGGCTCCCTGCCATCACTCCTTCCGTCTTCCTTGTCGCCTCCCCGTCAGCCTTTCCGGTTGTCTCTGCCCAGGCCTCGTGTTAGTACCCGTCCTTGTTTTCCAACGTGTCTCCCTTATCTCCTCCGCTTCGTTCCCGTTTCCCAACCATCCCCTGATCATTTTCAGATCCCCGTCTTTGTCCTCCCACTTCTATCCGAGAACAACATCCCTGAAAATCGTGGCAGATAACAACTTGATAAACAACAAGAACAACAAACATCTGGTCGTGATTTCACGACCAGATGTTTGCCTAAAACATTGTTAATCGGCCACTTGTCTGCCACTGCTTTTCCCGGGCGGGCTGCCTGCCACGGCCCGCCATCCTCCGACTCAGCCCTTCTCCTCCACTCCGTCCGGCATCCGAGCCGGCCCATCCGGCAGTTACTCCGCTGGCATATCCGGCCGGCATCGCAAATCCACTCCCCGGTGGATCTCGTCCGGCGGCCTTCCTGGCTACCTCCTCTCCGCCCTCCCCGAATATTCATCGATCCACACCATCGGACACTTGTAAATCCGGTTAAGTTTCCGTACATTGCACAAGTTGAACCTAAACGCAGAAAAATTATGCAGGATAAGAGGGGAAGGAGCCGTCAGGAGAACACGGCGGCACACATCTTTCAAAGAGCCAAGTCAGGCTTCGTAGTGTTCTACAACGTAAAGGATTCACTGGTTTTTCTGACATTGCTCTCGACGGTCGCTGAGCGGCTGGAGGCCAAAGTCATCAGCCTCTGCCTGATGTACAATCACATCCACATACTCCTCGAGACAGCCGACGCAGGTCTGGTCAGAACCTTTGTCCGGGATTTGATCTCGTCATATGCAAGAATCTACAACAAAAGGTACGGCCTTTCCGGCGAGTTGTTCGACCGGCACGGAGTGTCGTTCAAGCGTGGCGACAAGGCCATCCGTACGGCTCTGGCCTACGTCAACAACAACCCGGTCGAGGACAGAATCTGCAGGCGGGCCGAGAACTGGCGGTGGAATTTCCTCTCGTACAACGTTCCGGGAGCGCATCCATATTCGGAAAAAATCGTCCTGGCGGCGGCGAGCAGGAGGCTGAGGCGAGCGGTGGGGATGGTCCGCCATCTGCGGTCCTCCGGCATTCCGCCGACCTACGAAGCCCTCGACAAGATTCTCGCCCCTTTGACCCAGACTGAGAAGCAGCAAGTCACTGATCTCATAATCAATGAATATCTCCCCGTTGATCAGGCCCGTGCATCTAGGTTTTACGGCGGCTACAAAGAAATGCTGGCCGCCTTTGCGGTCAACACCGGCAATGAATATGACATCGTCGAGCCTTTCGATCCGCATTCGGGGCTGGCCTACAAAAAGATGGTGAACTATCTTGCTGCCGCCCACCCTTCCACCACCATCGGTGACATCACAAGGTTGCCTATGAATATTCAGTCCGACTTTCTTGCCGAGTTTGTCCGCAAATGTGAAGTCAAACTATGCCACGCCCGTAAATTCCTCCACCTCCCCGATGACCCCCTCGGCCGTTAGTTGCCTGTTGACTGATGACCATTCCCTTAGACGGTTGTTGGACAGGCATCACCAGTTTTCCGCCGGCATCTAGTCTGACCTTCCGGTTCCATCCGCCGGCATTCAGCCCGGCATTCAGCCCGGCATCCGAGACGTCCTTTCCGGCAAACCCTCCTTCTGCTAAACGGGCCAGGAAACTGAAGAAAAGTCGTGGCAGATAACCACTTGATAATCAACAAGAACAACAAACGTCTGGTCGAGATTTGGCGACCAGACGTTTGCTTAAAGTGTTGTCAATCAGTTACTTATCTGCCACAGCCCGAGCGGCCCCCCAGCCTTTTAGACCAGCCTCTCAGTCCAGCATTCAGTCCAGCCTCTTAGTCCAGCATTCAGTCCAGCATTCAGTCCAGCCTTCAGCCCAGCATCCAGACCGTCCTCTCAGAACGACATTCTGTCCGGCATCCTGACCGGCATCATCAGCACACTATCCGGCCGCCACTCCGGCCGGCATCTGTGTCAGCATCCGGGCCAGCATCCGGGCCAGCATCCGGGCCAGCCTTCAGCCCAGCATCCGAGCCGACAGTGTCAGTACGCTGCCAGGCCAACCTCTCTGCCAAGCTATTCGCCAGCGGCGTAGAGCGAGATGATGCCCAGAATCACCTGCGAGGCCTTCTCGATGCTCTGCACCGGCACGAACTCCATCTTGCCGTGGAAGTTGAGCCCGCCGGCGAAGATGTTCGGACAAGGCAACCCCTTGAAACTCAGGTTGGCCCCGTCGGTGCCGCCCCTGATAGGCTGGACCTTAGGCTTGACCCCGGCCATCTCCATAGCCTTCTTGGCCTTCTCCACCACGTGATAGTGCGGCTCGACCATCTCGCGCATATTGTAGTACTGGTCCTTGACGGTGGCCACGGCCGTGCCCTCGCCGTATTTCTCGTTGATGAAATCCACACATTTTCCCATCAGGACTTTCTTGGCCTCGAAAGCCGCCCTGTCATGGTCACGGATTATGTAGGCGATGTCGGCCTCCTCGACCGTCCCGTTGAACCCGATGATGTGGAAGAAACCCTCATAGCCATCGGTATATTCAGGCCTCTGCTCAACCGGAAGCAGCCCGTTCAGCTCCGAAGCGATCAGGATCGCATTCTTCATCTTGCCCTTAGCATAGCCCGGATGCACGTTCCGACCCTGGATATGAATCTTGGCCGAAGCGGCGTTGAAGTTCTCGAACTCCAGCTCGCCGACCTCTCCGCCATCCATCGTGTAGGCATATTCAGCCCCGAACTTGGCCACGTCGAACTTGACCACGCCACGGCCGATCTCCTCGTCCGGAGTGAAGCCGATCTTGATCTCGCCGTGCTTGAACTCCGGATGCTCCACGATGTACTGCACCGCGTCCATGATCTCGGCCACGCCGGCCTTGTCGTCCGCACCCAGAAGCGTGGTGCCGTCAGTGGTGACCAGCGTCTGGCCCACATAATGAAGCAGTTCCGGGAACTCCGAAGGCTTCAGCGCCAGTCCAGGCACACCCTTCAGAGGAATATCCCCGCCGTCATATTCATTGATTATCTGAGGTTTGATGTCCGCGCCCGAAGCGTCCGGAGCGGTGTCCACGTGGGCGATGAACCCGATCGCCGGCACCTTCGCGGCCCCCGAAGCGGCCCCCGAAGCGGCCCCCGAAGCGGCCCCCGAAGCCGAAGCGGCC
>CAVCDF010000175.1:0-4704 GCA_963600795.1 Anaerotignum sp.
TTTTGCGGAATGGACTGTCATCAGCGCAATCTTGTTGTTGGTGTCGTCATCGTCCTCAAGGTCAATGTTGGTCAGCAGCGAGATGTTCTCCAGAAAGTCCGCCAGGGAGAAGACCGGGTAGTCAACCTCGGAATCCTCTTCGGCCTGTCCTTCGGAAATCAGGTCGTGGAGATATTCATCACGCCTGTCTTCAATGAAATTGGTGACGCTGTTGATGAGTTCCTCGATGTTCGCCGCCTTGGACTGGGCCTCAATCGAAGGGTCGTTCTTGTAGAAGGCGAAAAGCCCGCTGGCATTGGACAGGTCCAGAGCAAGGGTGTCGGCGTCAGTCGAGGTGACCTTGGAGGCGAACCCGTCGATCATTCCGCAGAATGAGCGGATCTTCGCCACCGCGGCAGGACGCAACCCGTAGTCTGCGAACTTCTCCGAATATGCCGCCTTGAACAGGGAGGTCTTCAGGTCTGACGCCATAGCGCCCAGAGCGTTGAGCGAAGTGTCGCCGATTCCCCTGGCCGGAGTGTTAACGACTCTCTTGAAGGACTCGTCGTCGTTGACGTTGCACACCAGCTTGAAGTAGGCCATCATATCCTTGACCTCGGCACGGTCGAAGAACGAGTTGCCGGAGTAGATCATGTACGGCAGGTTCCTCTTCCTCAGCGCCTCCTCGATCGCTCTTGACTGGGAGTTCGTGCGATAGAGAATAGCGAAATCCTGATACCTGGAATGGTCGGACTGCATCCGCGACACGATTTCGGAGGCTATGGAGACGGCTTCGTCCTGCTCGGACCAGCTGTCCAGGAGACGGATCTTCTCCCCCTCCTCCCCGACCGCGACGCAGGTTTTCGGAATCCTGTTCTCGTTCTTGGCTATCAGCGAGTTGGCCGCATTGACGATGTTGGCCGTCGAGCGGTAGTTCCTCTCCAGCCTGTAGATTCTGCACTCCGGATAGTCCTTCTTGAAGTTCAGGATGTTCTCAATCTTCGCACCGCGGAAGGCGTAGATGGACTGCGAGTCGTCGCCCACCACGCAGATGTTCCTGTGGTTCAGCGTCAGTTTCTTGAGGATAACGTACTGCGCGTAGTTGGTGTCCTGGTATTCATCGACGAGGATGTAGTCGAAGCGGGATGCAACCGCCTCGCGGGCCTCGGGGAAGTCCCGGAGCAGGATGTTCATGTTCAGCAATATGTCATCGAAGTCCATCACGCCGGAATTCTTGCACTTCTGGGCGTAGAGGGAGTAGATGTCGCAGATGCGGGGTTTGCGCGCGTGCGTGTCATTGATTATCGCCTGCCGGTTAGCGCGGTAGGCCGCCGCCGTGACGAGGTTGTTCTTGGCGAGGGAGATCCGGGAAAGGACCTCCTTCGGCTTGTAGACCTTGTCGTCGAGTCCGAGTTCCTTGATGCACGCCTTGATACCGCTGACGGAGTCACCGGTGTCGTAGATGGTGAATGCCTCAGGGTAGCCGAGCACGCCGGCATATTCCCTTAGAAATCTTATGAATATCGAATGGAAGGTGCCCATATAGAGTCTCCGGGCCTTGCGCTCCCCCACCATCACCGCTATTCTTTCCTTCATCTCGCCGGCCGCCTTCTTGGTGAAAGTCAGAGCCATCACCCTCGACGGGTCGCACCCCCTTTCAAGGATGTAGGCAATCCTGCTCGTCAACACCCTCGTCTTGCCCGACCCCGCTCCGGCAACAATAAGCACCGGTCCGTCAACACTGCCGACCGCCTTCTTCTGTTCAGCGTTCAGCCCTTCAAAAATTGAGCTTTCATTGTTTTCCATAATGGCACGAAATTACGGAATTTTCTTAAGTAATCCTCAAAAAAAATGAGTACCTTTGCGAGTTGTAAAAATATGGTTGTATTACAATCAACAATTATTATATGTCAAACATCATCGATTTGAAAAAGGGTCTGAACATTCCGATCAGCGGAGCGGCGGCCCTAGAAGCAAAGAAGACGATCGTGCCTGACGCAGTCGCTGTCAAACCGACGGATTTCAAGGGTTTCTCCCCGAGACTCCTCGTCAAGGAAGGCGACAAAGTGCTGGCAGGATCCCCTGTTTTGGCAGACAAGCAGCGCCAGGACATTCTCCTGACCTCTCCGGTGAGCGG
The DNA here is from genome assembly GCA_963600795.1 of Anaerotignum sp. Taxonomy (GTDB): domain Bacteria; phylum Bacteroidota; class Bacteroidia; order Bacteroidales; family UBA932; genus Cryptobacteroides. Next base: position 2,117 of record CAVCDF010000175.1, read on the forward strand.
GACGGTTCAGGAAATCGTCAGAGGCGAGAAGAGGAAACTCCTTGCCGTGCTCGTGAAACCGGACGGAGCCAACGCGGCCGTCGATTTCGGAGCCTGCAAACCTTCCGGCCTCAAGGCTGAGGAAGTCAAGGGACTCCTTCTCAAGAGCGGTCTGTGGCCATTCATCATTCAGAGGCCTTACGGTGTAGTCGCCGATCCGGCGCTGACCCCTAAGGCTATTTTTGTGTCCGCATTTTCAACGGCTCCCCTTGCAGCTGATTCAGAGTTCGCATTCAAGGAAGACATCTCCGCCATCCAGGCTGCGGTCACGGCGGTTTCAAAACTCGCACCTGTCAATGTCTGCGTGAACGGCGAGGCTTCGGCCTTCGCCAAACTGACCGATGCCAAGATCTATGTCGTCAACGGCAAGAAGCATCCTGCCGGCAACGTCGGAGTGCAGATCAGCCACATCTCCCCTATCAAGAAAGGCGAAACGGTCTGGACTCTTTCACTGCTGGCCCTCGCCGCCATCGGCAAGTTGCTGACCACCGGGAAGCTTGACCTCACCCGCAAGGTGGCCGTCACCGGCCCTGTCGCCGTGGATCCTTCCTACGTCACCACTCTTCCTGGAATGCCTGTCAAGGCCCTCGCCGGCTACTATGACGGCAGCGTCGAGACCCGTTTCATCAGCGGAGACGTCCTCACCGGAGAGAATGTCGGCGAAGGCGGCTACCTCGGCTTCTTCGACAATCAGGTGACCCTGATCAAGGAAGGCCGTGAAAGGGAAGTTCTCGGATGGGCGAAACCGTTCAGGTTCAACCAGTTCAGCTCTTCGATGACTTACTTCTCCTGGCTGCTGCCGAAGAAGAAGTACAATATGGACACCAACACCCACGGAGGCGTGCGCGCTTTCGTCGTTTCGGATGTCTACGGCAAGGTTCTCCCTATGGACCTGTTCCCTGTCTATCTGATCAAGGCCTGCCTCGCCGGCGACATCGAGAAGATGGAGAAGTTCGGAATATACGAGGTCCTGCCTGAGGATTTCGCCCTCTGCGAGTTCGTCGACCCTTCGAAGAACGACATCCAGGCAATCATCAGCAAGGGAATCGACCTTATGATAAAGGAAATGGCTTAAAGGATTATCACAATGGAAGAAAACACAGTAAAACCAGGCCTTTTCGAAAAAGGCGGCAAGTTGGGGTGGCTGCATTCTACCTGGGATGCCTTTGACACCTTCCTCCGGGTTCCTGCCACAGTGACCGCCAAGGGCGCTCACGTCAGGGATGCGGTCGACATCAAAAGAATAATGATCATCGTCGTGCTGGCTCTCGTTCCTGCAGCCCTGTTCGGAATGTGGAACGTCGGCTATCAGTACAACATCGCCTCCAACGGAGACCTTCCGGGCTTCTGGAACCAATTCTTCTGGGGCTTCCTCAAGGTTCTCCCTCTCTACCTTGTTTCCTACATCGTCGGCCTCGGCATCGAGTTCGCCGGCGCCCAGATCAAGGGTGAGGAGGTCAACGAGGGCTACCTCGTCTCCGGTATGCTCATTCCGCTGATCGTTCCTGTGGACGTTCCGCTCTGGATGCTCGCCATCGCCGTGGCCTTCGCGGTCATCTTCGGCAAGGAAGTGTTCGGCGGCACCGGCATGAACTTCCTGAACCCGGCTCTTCTCTGCCGCGCGTTCCTGTTCTTCGCCTACCCGAGCTCGATGTCAGGCTCACAGGTCTGGATCGCCCACCGCTGCGGCGCTGACGCCATCACGGGCGCTACACCTCTGTCCTACCTCGCTGACGGCCAGGGCGCTTTCGAAAGCATCACAGCCAACTACAGTTTCTGGGACATGTTCACCGGAATCATCCCGGGATCCGTGGGCGAGACTTCAGTGATCGCCATCCTGATCGGCGCCGTCATCCTTCTTTGGACCGGAGTCGCAAGCTGGAAGATCATGGTTTCCTCAGTCGCCGGAGCCCTGCTCATCGGCTGGCTCGGCAATGTCTGCGGAGCCACTGACGTGCCCGCATACTACCAGCTCGTGATGGGAGGTTTCGCTTTCGGTACAGTCTTCATGGCCACCGACCCTGTCACCTCCGCCCAGACCGAGACCGGCAAGTGGATCTACGGATTCCTCATCGGCGCTCTCTGCGTGGTTGTCAGACTGTTCAACCCTGGCTATGCCGAGGGTATGATGCTGGCCATCCTCCTTATGAACACATTCGCTCCGCTCATCGACCACTGCGTGACTTCATCAGCGGCGAACAGAAGAGCAAAAAAGGTCACAATCGCTTAATTTTCAAGGAATATGAATACCAACGGTAACGTATACACAGTAGTTTACACGACGGTAGTCGTGGCCCTTGTGGCAGCGATCCTGGCCTTCGCCTCACAGGTCCTCGCCCCTAAGCAGGACGAAAACGTCAAGGCGGAGACAATCAGCCAGATGCTCGCGGCGGCCAAGTTCTACGAGAAAAGCGAACTTGAGGCTATGGGCAACAGCAAAGTGCTCGAGGAATATGTAGGCAGCATCCAGTCCTCCATCCTCGTGAACGCCGAAGGTCAGGAGATCGGCTCCCTCGACAAGGAGAAGAGCGAGATCTACACCACCGGCC
>CAVCDF010000176.1:0-5251 GCA_963600795.1 Anaerotignum sp.
GCCACGGGCAGCCACGGGGTTGCCGACGCCACCACCGCCGGCCTCCCATCCGCGCTTCGCGCTCCGTCCCGTCCCGCCTTCGGCGGTCCACCCGCTCACGTGGCCACGGGCGGCCACGGGGCTGCCGACGCCACCACCGCCGGCCACTGTTCCGTCAGCGTCATATTCACCGTTCAGCAGAGCCATCGTGTCGGCGACCACGCGGGATTTCTCCTTGGCCCCGAAGACAAGAGCCACGCCTTCTATTGCCTGGAGTTCGGCCCGGCGCAGTTCGGCATAGCAGCCAGTCACGATGATCCTGGCCTGCGGAGAGACCCTGTGCATCTTGCGGATGACATTCCTGCACTTCTTCTCTGCCCTCTCGGTGACCGAGCAGGTGTTGATCAGGTAGACGTCGGCCTTCTCCTCCCACGGAACGGCCTCCAGCCCGTTCTGGACGAAGCCCCTCTCGTAGGTGGACGTCTCGGCGTAATTGAGTTTGCAGCCAAGTGTCAGGAACGCGATCTTCATGCTTCTGGATTTAGAATCTGAGAATAGGTGTCCCGTTCATCACGGTGACCCTTGACCAGGAGCAGACTCCGTTCACCGGCGGATTCTTCTTCGACACCCTTATCTTGCAGAACAGAATGTCAAAGAACTCGTCGTGGATTCTCTTCAGGATTCTGCCGGCGACGTTCTCCAGCAGGTTCGACGGCTTGGCCATCTCTTCCGCCACGATGTCGTAGATGCGGCCATAGTCGACGGTGTTCTCAAGATTGTCCGTCTTGACGGCCTTTTTCACGTCAAGTTCCGCGTGGAAGTCCACGATGAATGTGTTACCTTCCTGTTTCTCTTTTTCCAGGCAGCCGTGGAATGCGTGGAACTCCATTCCTTCAAGTTCTATTATGCCATCGTAAGTCATTGTAGCAGTTCTTCAGTTTCTTTAATGTTCCGAGGGCCGTATGCCGCTGGCGGGCATCGGCTTGCAGGTGCAAAATTACACAAAAAAAGCGGTTTTGCACCGAGCCCTTGTAACCGGTGTGATGTCGCGGTTGCTTTAGAGCCGTATTTTTCATAAATTTGCCTGAACAATCACATAACAATCGCATAACTTATCAAAAAATGAAAAAAGTCATTCTGACAATTCTCTTGGCGGCGGTCTGTCTGCTGGGAGCGGCCCGGGATAAGGCCTATCTGTTTTCCTATTTTGTCGACTATGGCGATGACGGCCTTCATTTCGCCTACAGTGAAGACGGCCTAGTGTGGAAGAACCTGGCCGGCGGCAAGTCCGTTCTCACTCCGGAAGTGGGCGATGAAGAGAAGCTGATGCGCGACCCTTGCATCTGTCAGGCTCCCGACGGCACTTTCCATATGGTCTGGACGACCGGCTGGTTTGACAGGCAGATAGGCTATGCGAACTCCAAGGACCTCATCCACTGGAGCGAGCAGAAATCCATCCCTGTAATGAAAAATGAACCGGAAGCCAGGAATTGCTGGGCACCTGAGATATTCTATGACAAGCCTTCCAGGACATACTACATCTTTTGGGCTACCACAATTCCGGGCAGGCACAAGTATGTGCCTGTGACCGATAATGAAAAGGGGCTGAACCACAGGATGTACTTCATAACCACGAAGGATTTCGTCACCTTCTCGGAAACGAAGATGTTCTTCAATCCGGATTTCAGCGTGATAGACGCCAGCATCGTAAAAGTGCCGGGCAAAAAGGAGCTCATGATGATCGTGAAGAACGAGAATTCTCTTCCGGCTGAAAAGAACCTGCGCATCACAAGGACCAGGAACATCCGCAGGGGATTCCCGACAGAAGTGTCAGCTCCGATTACCGGAAACTATTGGGCTGAAGGTCCTTCGCCACTTGTAATTGAAGGAACGATTTACGTATACTTCGACAAGTATATGGAGCACAAGTACGGTGCGGTACGTTCTTCCGACGGCGGAAAAACCTGGGAGGACGTCTCCGACCTGGTTTCATTCCCTGAAGGCGTCCGTCACGGAACTGCATTTGAAGTCTCGGCTGATGTGCTTGAGAACCTGAAGAAGAATCTGTAGGAAAAGCTACGGAAAAGAAATGTCCCGGTGCGCATTCCGCATCGGGACATTCTTTTTGTGCTTGCCGTGACACGTGCCTCACTTTTAAGTGTTTCCCGTGTCACGGGCGGCAAAAAAGAAACTTTCCGTTTGCGGTAAGGATTTCTGATGGAGGATCGCATACGGTCCTGGCATCTCTGCTGCCCCGCGGCCTTGAAGGAAATCAAGGAATTCCGCTTCGGCGTCCATCAGCCTTTTCCTGCCAGACAGAAAGTGTACGCAAAGGTACACTTTATTTTGTTATCTCCAAACATTTTTCTGCAAATTGTTGAAAAAAATCTTTATTTGACAACAAATAACTCCCTATTTGACAGGACTATCATTACCGAATACTGTACTTAAAGTACTATTTCAAGTGAATGGCGATTCTAAAAGCCGTCGTCAGGCACCTCTCCCCTCAATCTCCTTCACAAGCCGTCCGACGGCGGTTCTCATAGTTTACGGGTGTACGTTATCAGGCGTCCGTCAGCACTGGGCCGAGACGGTCTCTTCGACTGATTCGACACAGGAAGCCAGAATCTCAGTGCTTGTCCTCTCGATTCCGTCGCTTCCTGTGTATTTCTGTGTCCTGAGGCGGCCGGCGACATAGATCGGGAATCCTTTGACGATCACATCCAGGGACGGAATTCCCTTGTTGCCTTCCCAGGCGGTTACGTAGTGCCACGTGGTCTCGATTACCGGTTCGCCGTTCCTTCCTTTGTAGGCGAAGTTAGTTGCTACGGAGAAGTGCGCCACACGCGATTCTCCGACCTTGAGAATGTTGACGTTGCCGACATTCCCGCGGATTTCGATTCTGTTGAGTTGTTCCATAATCAATAAGTTTTTTTGTTGACTGCAGCAAAGTTATCAATGCCGCTGGCAAGGCCGACCGGTCAGTAAGAAACTTCACGAATATGTTTCCGTTTCTTTGCATCGTGATGTGTTTTTTTTCTTCTTTTCAGTTTTTCTTTGCGCTGCACGGCCTTCCTGTGCAATTTTTTTGCGTTCAAAAAACATTCGGCAGTGCCGGATTTCAAATTCACCGCCCGCCCCGGTCGGAAAGAAACGGAAAAATCGGCCGTAAGTTTCTTTCTGTTTCTTTCTTTTTACGGCCGTATTCGACATATTTGCCACGTGTTTGAAATATTTGCCGTATGAAGACAATTGAGAAAGAATCGAGGGGGAGATGTCTTGAATGCGGGGATATCCTTCCCTACGGACGCCGCGACATGAAGTTCTGCAGCGTCAACTGCAAAAGCAGGTATCACTATGTCAACGGAGGACATCTGAAAAGCCTCCGGATGAAGACCATAGGCGCAATCGACCGCAACTACGGGATCCTTGAGTCGCTGCTTGACGAGGGGGTGACATCAATGGACATTCCTGACCTTGCGCAGAGAGGATACAACTTCGATTGCATCACATCCTACCACAAGGTCAGGAAACGCAATGAGTACAGATGCTATGACATCAAGTACTTTATGTCGGAAAGCCGGGTGTTCTGCCTGACCAGAGTCAGGGCACGGAAAGCCGTCAAAAAAGCCTAGGCCGCTTCCTTTGCGGTCTCTTCGTCCTTGCCCGGATCCTTGAAAAGGAAGATGAACAGGAAGCCGACAACGAAGGCGAAACCTGCGAAGATGTACCAGGCCGTGGCCCAGTCAGGCTGGGCGGCGTTGTAGACGAAATGGTTCACGACCTTGCCTGCGGCCCACGTGCCGATGGATGCGCCGAGGCCGTTGGTCATCAGCATGAACAGACCTTGGGCGCTGGAACGGATGTCCTTGGAGGTCATCCTGTTGACGTACAGGGAACCGGAAATGTTGAAGAAGTCGAAGGCGACTCCGTAGACGAGGCAGGAGAGAACGAACAGCCAGACTCCGCCTCCCGGATCGCCTGCTCCGAAGAAGCCGAACCTCAGAACCCAGGCGAACATCGAGATGAGCATCACCTTCTTGATTCCGAAACGCTTCATGAAGAACGGAATCAGGAGGATGCAGAGGGTCTCCGACATCTGGCTGAGTGAGATAAGGGCGTTGGCGTTGCGTGCGCCCCAGGCGTCGGCATATTCAGGAATCCCCGCGAACGAGGAGATGAACGAGTTGGCGTAGCCGTTGGTGATCTGCAGGGAGGCTCCCAGGAGCATCGAGAAGATGAAGAAGATTGCCATCTGCCTGTCCTTGAAGAGGGTGAAGGCCTTCAGGCCGGTGGCCTCCATGAAGCTGCTGCCGCTGGTCTTCTTGACTGGAACGTTCGGAAGCGAGAGAGCGTAGACTCCGAGGAGAAGGCTGAGGATTCCTGAAGTGAAGAACTGGAAGTAGCTGTGCTGGTACTGGATCCCGGACGGGTCCTTCATGAAGTTCACGAAGAGCATCGAGCAGATGAATCCGACGGTGCCGAAGACTCGGATCGGAGGGAAGGCCTTGACGGTGTCCTTGCCCGCTCCTTCCAGCCCGGCGTAGGCCACCGAGTTGGTCAGGGCGATGGTAGGCATGTAGAACGCCACGCTGAGGGTGTAGAGGGCGTAGAAGATGCCGAATCTGAACTGTGGCCCAACCGTGTAGGCTCCGTCGGCGACGCTCACCGCTCCCATCGCATAGAGTCCGGCACCGACCATCGACACGCCGGCGATCAGCTGGCAAATCGACAGGGTCTTCTGTGCGGGAATCCATTTGTCGGCCACGATGCCGACCAGGGCCGGCATGAAGATGGACACGAATCCCTGTGTGGCGAAGAACAGCCAGATCTGCGGGCCTAGCCCGGCCTTGCCGAGGAAACTGCCCATTGATGTCAGATACGCTCCCCAGATGGCATACTGGAGAAAGTTCATGATGATCAGCCTGAGGCTGATGTGCTTGTTAGTCATAATGTTATTGTTTTTATTCTTGTTCCGTCGGATTGTCGGCCCTGTTCGGGCCGTGCCAAAGGCAAAGTCGAAACAAACAAATGTACAAGTTTTCGGCTAAAAATCACTATCTTTGAGGGTCAAATTGTGGAAAATGGAATTTAGAAAGCTGGCCGCGGACAGAGGCTCGATGGCGAGGACCGGTGTCCTCACGACTGACCACGGGGAGATCAGAACACCGATTTTCATGCCGGTGGGTACCGTCGGTTCCGTCAAGGGAGTCTATCATCGCGACCTGAAAGAGGACATAAGGGCCGAGATCATCCTCGGCAACACATATCA
>CAVCDF010000177.1:0-5124 GCA_963600795.1 Anaerotignum sp.
CATTCCAGACCTCATCGTCGCCGCTGTGGCCGAAGAGGCCGACGGAGATGACGATGTTGCCTTCGAGGGTGAGACGCTTCTGCGCCTCCATATACTCTTCGCGAAAGCGGGTGCTGCCGCAGAGGGTTATGATTTTGAATCTTCCTTGCATATCAAATGGTCAGTCTTTAGTGAAGAACGACTCGACATAGTCAAGCAGCTCTCCGGAAAGGTACATCGCGCCTCTCGGGGGAGCGGCGAGTCCGTGCGCCGTGAGTTCCGCCAGATCGAGTCCTTTGTCGGATGATTTCCGGACGAGCCTGAACAGGGCGTGTTCAGATGCGGCGTCTGAAACGTCGTCGGCATTGTTGCCGACATAGAACTTGCTGCCTTCGTTGTACTCCTCGGGGTCGGAGACGTGTCCGTCTTCCACAACGAGCTTGTATCTTACTGCCTGGTCGGGGAGTGAACAGTAGATGTAGATAGTATCTCCCTCCTCGTACTTGTTGGCGCTTTTCCAGTAGACGCGTCCGTACCTGTTCAGGCACCCCTCCAGGTCGAAGTACTTACCATTTGCCGGAATGAGCCATGAGATGGGTTCCCTTGCCTTCTCGCCTTCTTCGTTTTCGTTAGCATCGTCATCATCTAGCTCCTCTTCAGAAAGGTTGGCGGAGACGGTGCCAATGTTGTCATTCACGCGGCACACCTCGTTGATGCGAGACAGTATCAGGCTGCCTCTCCTTTCGATGAACGCCCTGAAGTCGTCGCGGAGAGTGGCTTCCAAAGCCTCTTCATCTATGAAGTGGCTGAGCAGGTCCGCCTCGAAATTAGGATTGGCGGCCCTGTAGGCGGCGAGATAGACAGACGGCTTCCTATTAAGGATGTCGAGGTTCAGCCTCTTGGAGATGAACGCGAAGTTGAGCACCGAGTTTACATCGTTCTGCGTGAGAGCGAATGCGCCGCGCAGAGAGAACGGAAAGAAGTGGTGGTTCTCCTTGGAGTTCGAGCGGGAGCAGTTGGTCTTGTCGATGGTGACGGGGTCGCCGTTATCGAAATCGGCGGGGGAGTTCAGCGCCATGAGGCAGAGCACACCGTTCTTGACTACGGAGGCGTTCTTCATCAGAGTCTTCCTGAGGTCTTCCGCGTTGAGCTTCACCGTGAAGACACGCGGGGAGGTCTTGCCATCCACGAGGTCGGAGATCCACTTCGCGTCGGCGGTCATCTTGGTAAGGGTCGAGCTGGAGTACCTTGACGAGAAGGTGAGGCTCCAGAACCAGTCAGCGAGAAGCCCTTTGTGCTCCGGCCTCACTCCCTTCGCCTTGGAGCGGAAGAAGTAGTACTGGATGAGCGGGATGACGTTCTGGTAGGGGATGATGCTCAGGCTCTGCACGCCGTAGTTCCTCTTCATGTGGTCTATTGCGAGGCGTATGCACTCGAGGGTTTCGCCCCAGACGGCCTTGCACTCGGCGTTCTTCAGCGAGAGCTGGTGCGCTTTGACGCAGTCGCCAGTGACATTGAGCGCGAGGGACTGGACGAACACCTCCGGCCAGAGCTTTCCGAAGATGCTCACGGCCTTCTCGGCGTTGAACTTCGATATCTCCTCCCTCAGGTCAAAGTCGGAGGACCAGACGGAGGCGTGCACGAGGTCGAAGAGGGAGAGCCGCTTGCCGCCCTGGTTGATGCGTTCGAAGATGGTCACGACCTCGTCCAGGCCCATGTCAGAGGACTTGACGACGCTCACAGGGTAGGTCGTGAGAATCTGGTTGCACCTCATCAGCTCGGCCCCGAGATCCTGCCGCCCTTTGGCGGTATATTCCACGGCGAGTTGCATGCAGAGCGACGAGTCGTAAATCTTGTATACCGGGATGTTGTTCGGCTCCGTCTTGAGCGTAGGAATCTTGAACACCTTCCTGTCGAGGTTGAAGCAGATGCTCCTGTAGTCGACTCCGTTAAGGACTTTCCCCTTGAGGACTACATAGAGGGAGGTGATTCTCTGCTGGCCGTCGAGGATGAAGAGGAACTTGTCTCCCTCGGGCTTCTTCGGGAAGCCGAAGTCGGAGATGTCTCGGCAGAAGGACTCCATCTCCCTGCCGGTCTCCCAGATGAAGAACGAGCCGATGGGGTACTGGCTGTAGATGCTGGAGAGGAGCTTCACTATCTTGGAGCGCTCCCAGACATAGGCCCTCTGGAAGCGCGGGATGCGCATGTTGCCGCATTCCAGCTGCTCGAAGATCTTGCCGAGCTTCCATTGGTTGATGATTTCTATTCTGTCGGTGTCGTTCATAACTAGCAGGCTATATTTTCTATTTCGTTACTGCATTATACAAATCCTGATATGTTTTTACCACACTGTATATAACCTCGCCAGTACTTATGGCTTCAAAGTGACGGCGGGCACATTCTATCTTGGCATCTTCGGATTTACGGAGCTGCGAGACCTCGATGTCGTTGCCTTTTGTCTCGGCAACGAAATAGATGTGTTTGACGCTGCCTTCCCTGAAGGCGATTGCCCAGTCAGGATTATATTTGCCCATAGGTGTATTGATGTAGAACCCGTTAGGCAGTTTGGAATATACGACCACATCATCTTCCGCTTCCAACGACTCAGCGAATGATTTCTCTACGCCCTGGCTGTCGAGTACTATCATATCATACAGTGACTTCGAGCTGGCAATGGCATCCTTGCCGAGAGTGCCGCGCAGGGAGGCTTCGGCAAAGATGTTTGTGTCGAAAGTGTTGGTGCTCTTCTGGTAGCAGATGTGCTGAATGAGCGAGATTGCCTTGCAGTCGTTGATGATGCGCGAAGCCTTCACGATGAACTCCTCCGGGTTGAGCTTGAATTGGTTGAATGTGGTAGGCTTTATGCCTTTCAGCATCTCTACGATGGTGCGGCGCGTAAGACCAGTACTCTGCACTAATTCGCCCACAAGGTCGTATGTGACTCCAGAACCAACCGCCTCGTTAACCCGTATGGTCTTGACTTTCTTGGTCGACATAGCCGTGCCGGCCTCCAGCTCCTCGCGGTCGCGAATCTTGTCCATGCCGCCGCTCTCCACTACGATGCGTATCTCCGTCACACTCATATGGTCGTTGAGTTGTTTGATAGCCTCCTTGATGAGCTTCGGCGTTTCGAAACTAACATTGTAGTAGGTTCGCGTATTGATGCGCTTCCACAGCTCCTGCCATTCCTTTTTGTCGAAATTTTCCTGGCGGAAGTGGGCATCCTTCTTGTCTCGTCCATTTTCTATCTTGTAAGAGTCAGGGTCGAATACACGGTCGAGTTCTTTTACTATGAATGAACTGATGTCGTTCACGTCTCCGAAGTCGAGCGTGCCGGCCTTCTTGTCATCAAAATACTTCTGAGTGAGTCTCCCTTTCTTTATGTATCCTGCTCTAACAAGTTCTTCAATGATTTCAGCCGCCTTATCATTAGTTATCTTGATAAGTGTACCATTATCCTGCACCGTCTCTTTGTTGGCGAACATAGTAGCCGTAACCACAACGGGACGGCTCTCGCATGCCGTGGCGATATCAGTCTGAAGTTTCTTGGCAAAGTCATCGTAGCTCTCGCTGGCAATGACCGTGAGTACATTGATATCGTGCACGTGGTCTATTCCCAACACGTCGGCATCCTGCCGCTCGCCTTTGTCGTTGACGCAGAGGCGCATTCCGCGGCCCACCTCTTGACGTTTCTTCGTCTCGTTGCTGGTGTCCTTCAGTGTGCAGATCTGAAAAACGTTAGGGTTGTCCCACCCTTCCTTCAGAGCAGAGTGGGAGAAGATGAAGCGCACGGGACAGTCACGGCTCAAGAGTTTCTCCTTGTCTTTCATTATAAGGTCAAAGCCGCGTTCCTCATTCTCCCCCTCATTCTTTCCCGATTCGATGCGGTTCCCTTTCTTGTCGATGGAGAAATAACCGTCGTGTATGTTCTCGGCGGAGTTCTTCGGGTCGCTCAAGAAACGGATATAGTTATCGTCTTCAAATGTGGGCAAAAATTCGCTCAGGGCAGCATTATATTCCTCTTCGAACATTTTGGCGAAATCGCCCTTCTGGCTCACCCCGTCCTTGTCGTAGATGCGGTAACTGTTCACGTGGTCGATGAAGAAGAGCGACAGAACCTTGATGCCCTTCGGGAAGAGCTGGCGTTCGCGCTCCAGATGTGTCTTGATGGTTTCGCGTATCTGTTGGCGGCGCACAATGGCGTCGTCGACTGCGCCGATCACATCGCCTTCGTGCAGAATGAGTCCGTTAAGAAAATGCACGGTGTGCGTCAGTCCATCGATATGCTCTATGATGTAGTTATCTTTGTATTCTTGTATTCCGCCACTTTCGTCATACAGGTCGTCTTTTTCATGTAGAACCTTCATCACCTGCTTGGTCCCCGATGTGATCTTTTTATCGAATCCAATGCGCGCAACGGGGTCGCTTTTCGATATGATGATTTCATCGAGATATACATAGCCGTTGGTCGCGGTACTGCCCAGCTGATGTACACCGCGCACTTCAATCTTCTTCACAAGCTTGCGGTTGTAGGCATCAATGGCATCGAGACGGAACACCATATTGTGTATGTCCTCCTTGCGATGCGTGGCGCTATACTGCAAGGTAAATAGCGGATTGAAGAGCCGTATTCCCTTTCTGGTAGCGTTATTCTTGTTGGCGCCGAGCACGCTCTGCGGCTCATCGATAATCAGAATTGGCCGCGTCTTGGCGATGATATCTATAGGGCGGCGTGAACCGAACTCGTCGCGTTGCGAAAAAATGATGCGGGCGGCATCGCCCGTTGGCCCTTCAAGACGAGTTCTTTCCTCATTCACGGAGGTATTAAAAGCCTGTGTGTTGATAATCATCACATGCAGACCGTTGTCGCTAGCAAAACTGTCTATCTTGGAGAGCTGTTTGGAGTTGTAGACGAAGTACTGCATACGTTTCCCGTATTCGGATGTGAAGTGTTCTGCCATGCTACTTAAACTTTTCTGCACTCCCTCACGGATAGCGATGCTTGGCACCACGATAATGAACTTGCTCCAGCCGTAGCGGCGGTTGAGTTCATACATCGTCTTGATGTAGGTGTAAGTCTTTCCCGTGCCGGTCTCCATCTCTATGGTCAGCTCAAGCCCATCGCCTTCCAGATGGTCGATAGGC
>CAVCDF010000178.1:0-7489 GCA_963600795.1 Anaerotignum sp.
CCGTAAGGTCGTGCCTTTCATCAGCGACGACACCTACATGCACCCACTGATCGAGAGGTCAATCGAGTTCATAAGATGAAGCTGATCAAGAACATAGCCACTCTCGCCGGCATCGTCCCGAAAGGGGTGCTCCGCAAGCGGGGTCCGGAGATGGGAGAAGTCGCTTCACTGAAGGACGCCTTCCTCACCATCAATGGTGAAAGGATAGCTGATTTCGGGAATATGCCCGAGTGTCCGCCGGCCGAGTCTTTCGAGGAAGTGATTGACGCTCAGGGCGGAATGGTCATCCCGGCCTTCTGCGACCCGCACACCCACATCTGCTATGCCGGGACGCGCGAGCAGGAGTTCATCGACAAGATCAACGGCCTTAGTTACGAGGAGATAGCCGCCCGCGGAGGCGGGATCCTCAACTCCGCCGACCTGCTGCACCGCACGAGCGAAGAGGAACTATATTCACAGACAGTCGGCCGCGTCCGCGAGATTATGGCGATGGGAACGGGCGCTGTCGAGATCAAGAGCGGCTACGGGCTGACGCTTGAGGACGAGCTGAAGATGCTGCGGGTAATCCGCCGCGTCAGGGAGAGCGTGCCGGCGACCGTCAGAGCCACTTTCCTCGGGGCGCACGCCGTCGGAAGAGCCTTCCGGGGCAGGCAGAATGAATATGTCGACCTGGTCTGCCGGGAGATGATTCCCGCCGTGGCAGCCGAGGGGCTGGCGGACTTTGTGGATGTGTTCTGCGACGAGGGCTTCTTCACGCCGGAGGAAACCGACAGAATCCTCTCTGCCGGAGAGAGTTACGGACTCGTGCCGAAGATCCACGCCAACGAGCTCGCCTGCTCAGGCGGCGTGCAGGTCGCGGTTAGGCACAACGCCCTCTCGGTCGACCATCTGGAACGCACAACCGACGCTGAAATCGAGGCGCTCAGGGACTCCCGCACAATGCCGACAATGCTCCCGGGCTCGTCGTTCTTCCTCGGCATCCCTTACGGCAGGGCCAAGGAATATGTCGGCTCAGGTCTCGGCCTGGCGCTGGCTTCGGACTACAATCCGGGGTCATCTCCGTCCGGGGATATGCGTTTCGTGATGGCTCTGGGCTGCATCCGGATGAGGCTGACTCCCGAGCAGGCCTTCAACGCCTGTACCCTGAACGCCGCTTACGCTATGGGAGTCGCCGAAGAACTCGGCTCGATCACCGCCGGCAAACTCGCCAACCTCATCGTGACCGTCCCAGTCCCGTCCCTTGCCTTCATCCCCTACTGCCACCACACCCCGTTCATCAGCAAGGTCATCCTCCGCGGCCGTACGGTACAAACCGCTCACTCGGCGGATGGCTCCTCGGGCGAAACGTGCCTGTAGATCTTGTAGCCTACGGCAGCCATAAGGATGCTCATCAGAGGACTGATGATGTTAAAGAAGCAGTATGGCAGATACGTCAGCGTGGGCACGCAGAGAATGGTGGCCTGGGTCATTCCGCAGCTGCTCCAGGGGAAGAGCGGGGACGTGACCGTAGAGGAATCCTCCACGGAACGGCCGAGCAGGCGGCTCTCGTAGCCGCGCTGCCGGTAGATGTCACGATAGATGTCGGAGGTCAGGATGATCGAGAGGTACTGGTCTGAAACTATGCCGTTGAGCGCAACTCCGGTGGCGACTGTGGAAGTGACGAGTCCGGTTCTGGATTTCGACATCGGAAGAATCAGCGACGCAAGGTGGTTCAGCATTCCGCTCGCCTTCATGCAGCCTCCGAAGCACATGGCACAGATGATCAGATAGACTGTGTTGAGCATTCCGAGCATCCCCCTGGAAGAAACGAGATTGTTGACCTCCTCGACACCGGTATCCACTGACACTGAATCATATATGGATTTCACGGTGCCGGTGAAAAGCGTTCCTGCACGTCCCGCCTGGATGCCGAGAGAGTCAAGGGCCTGCGATCCGATTTCAGCAATGATGTGAGGCTGCAGGACAAGGGCCGAAACTGCGGCCAGGGCCATTGACAGTCCAAGCACGATGAGGGCCGGCATTTTCCTGGCTATCATTATGCCCGTAACTATCGGCACCACAAGTGTCCAGAGCGAAATGTCGAACTTGGACGCAAGCGTCTCCGTGTAGACTGAAATCTGGGACGAGTCGCTGCCCGTGTGAAGGAATCCGAGCACAAGGAAAATGACGAGAGTCAGCACGAAAGTCGGCACGGTCGTCAGCATCAGGTACTTGATATGCTTGAAAAGCGGAGTTCCGGACAGGGACGACGCCATCACAGTCGTGTCCGACAAAGGAGAAATCTTGTCTCCGAAATATGCCCCCGAGATTATGGCTCCGGCAATCATTCCCTCGCTGAATCCCTGCGCCTTGCCGATGCCCATGAGCGCCACACCGATCGTGGCGATCGTCGTCCAAGAACTTCCGATCATCACGGAGATGAAAGCGCAGATTGCGCAGGCGGTAAGAAGGAATATCTTAGGAGAGATTATCTTGACTCCGTAGTAGATGAGGGAAGGTACAGTGCCGCTCATCGTCCACGTGCCGGATATTCCTCCGATGAGGAGCAGGATTACGATGGCCGTGGTCACGTCGCCTATGTTGCTCCGGATTGCATCTTCGAATTCTTGCCACGGCTTCTTGAACAGCCACATCGCCAGCCAGACGCAGATGCCTGCGGCGACCAGAAGTGAGACCTGGCTTGCACCGAGAATCGCATCGCTCCCGAAGAAGCTGATGTTCAAGGCAAGCAGAATTATGAGGGTGACCATCGGTATCAGCGATATGACGGTCCTTGTCAATGTTGCTTTCTTCATCTTTCAGACCGCAAAATTACGATTTTTTCCCTTAGGGGAAACAACGTCAATCAACAAACCTGCGAAGTTCGGCCGATTACGCGAGCGGATGACGCAAAATATTCGTAACTTAGCGGGAAATAATCAGACTGATGAACATGAAGCCGATTCTTCAGGCCGCGACCCTGGTCGCCGCCACCCTCTTTGCCGCAGCCTGCGGCACATCCGAACAGACAAGGACTGAAGCGCCCGTGGACTATGTGAACACTCTCGCCGGATCAGCCTCCACCTACGAGCTTTCGACCGGCAACACCTACCCCGCCGTCGCGATGCCCTGGGGAATGAACTTCTGGACTCCGCAGACCGGCCGCAACGGCGACGGATGGACCTACACCTACACGGCGACCAGAATCCGGGGATTCAAGCAGACTCACCAGCCAAGCCCGTGGATCAACGACTACGGCTGCTTCTCGATAATGCCGGTGACCGCCGGACCGGTCCATGACGAGAACGGCAGACAAAGCTGGTTCTCGCACAAGGCGGAAACGGCGAAGCCTTACTATTACCAAGTCTATCTGGCGGAGCACGATGTAGTGACCGAAATCGCTCCGACCGAAAGGGCGGCGGCGTTCAGGCTCACCTACCCGGAGAAAGACACTTCCTACCTGGTGGTGGACGCCTACAGCGGCGGCTATGCGGAAATCCTGCCCGAGAAGAATATGATTGTGGGATATTCGACCTCGAACCACGGCGGAGTCCCGGAGAATTTCAGAAACTGGTTCGTCGTGGTTTCCGACACTCCTTTCGAGACGCAGACCGTCGACGGAAGCATCGCTACGGTCGGCTTCAGGACGGAAAGAGGCCAGAAAGTCAACCTGAAAGTCGCATCTTCCTTCATCAGCGGCGAACAGGCCGAGATAAACCTCAACGAACTGAAAGACAAAACTTTCGATGATGTCGTCGAAGCGGGGCGGGCAAGATGGAACGAAGTTCTCGGAAGGATAGCCGTGGAAGACGGGAATCTTGACAACCTGCGTACTTTCTATTCCTGCCTTTACCGTTCGGTTCTTTTCCCGCGCGACCTGTCGGAAATCGACGGAAACGGGAAAAGAGTCCATTACAGCCCGTTCGACGGGGAGGTACACGAAGGTTATCTTTTCACGGACACGGGCTTCTGGGACACGTTCCGCTGCCTTCTCCCGCTGCTGAACCTCGTTTACCCGGAGCAGAGCGCCAAGATTCAGGAGGGACTCGTCAACACCTGGAAGGAAAGCGGATTCCTGCCGGAATGGGCCAGCCCGGGACACAGGGACTGCATGGTTGGGAACAACTCCGCTTCGGTGGTGGCCGACGCCTGGCTGAAAGGCGTCAGGACTCAGGATGCGGAGGAACTGTGGAAGGCCGTCACCCACGGAGCGCACGCTGTCAATCCTGAAGTGCATTCCACCGGCCGGCTCGGCTGGGAATATTACGACAGCCTCGGCTATGTCCCTTGCGATGTCGGAATCAACGAAAGCGCGGCCAGGACTCTTGAATATGCCTATGACGACTGGTGCATCTACCGGTTCGGCAAGGCGCTCGGCAAGAGCGAGGAGGAACTCGCACCTTACGCCAAGGCGGCGCTGAACTACAGGAACCTCTTCGACGCAGATTATGGTCTGATGGCCGGAAAGAAGGCTGACGGAACCTTCAGCCGCCCGTTCAGTCCGCTCAAATGGGGCGGCGACTTCACGGAAGGGAACAGCCTGCACTACACCTGGTCGGTGTTCCACGACCCTCAGGGCCTGATCGACCTGATGGGAGGCGAAGAAGCCTTCGCGGCGAAACTCGACAGCATATTCATAATCCCTCCGATCTTCGACGACAGCTATTACGGCTTCCCAATCCACGAAATCAGGGAGATGCAGGTTATGAATATGGGAAACTACGCCCACGGCAACCAGCCGATCCAGCATATGCTCTACCTTTACGACTGGTGCGGCCAGCCGTGGAAGGCTCAGAAATGGATCCGCTACGTGATGGACAAACTTTACACCTTCGCGCCGGACGCCTATTGCGGTGACGAGGACAACGGCCAGACTTCAGCCTGGTACGTCTTCTCGGCGCTGGGGTTCTACCCTGTCTGCCCGGGGTCCGATGAATATGCCATCGGCACTCCTCTGTTCAGGAATGTCACGGTGACTCTGCCTGGCGGCAGAAAACTGAGGCTGGATGCGCCCGGCAATTCCAAAGACAATTTCTATGTCAAAGGCATAAAGGTCAACGGGAAAGAGTGGAGCAGGAACTGCTTTTCGCACGAAACCCTTGCTTCAGGAGCAAAAATTGATTACCTTTTGGACTCCGTTCCGTGCACGGATAGAGGCACGGCGCCGGAAGACAAACCATATTCATTCACAAAACACTGAAAGACAAAATGAAACGCACAATCATTCTCGCCGCTGCGATGCTTCTGTTCGGAAGCGTCCTGGCTCAGGGCAAAGGCTACGAATCGAAACGACCGGCTCCTTCGGACAGACTGTTCCGTTCGGAAGCCGTGGAAAACAAGATCGTCGAGGTTCAGGGACTTCTTAAGAACCCGCGCCTTGCCTGGATGTTCGCCAACTGCTACCCTAACACGCTTGACACCACCGTCCATTTCGGAAAAGATGAAAACGGCAACTTCCGCACTTTCATCTACACCGGAGACATCCACGCGATGTGGCTCAGGGATTCCGGAGCGCAGGTCTGGCCTTACCTTCAGCTGGCGGCCCAGGATGAGAATCTCAAGAATATGATTGCCGGAGTCATCAACTGCCAGTTCTCGCTGATCTGCATCGACCCTTACGCCAATGCGTTCAACGACGGTCCGACCGGCGGCGAGTGGGCTTCCGACCTCACTGATATGGACCCGAACGACCACGAACGCAAATGGGAGATCGACTCGCACTGCTACCCTATCCGTCTCGCCTACCGGTACTGGAAAGAGACCGGAGACGACTCCGTCTTCGGAGAGACCTGGCTGAAATCCATAAAAGCCACCCTCAAGACCTTCAAGGAGCAGCAGCGCAAGAACGGCCTCGGACCTTACCACTTCCAGAGAAATTCTCCCGTGCAGTTCGACACCAAGTCCAACAGCGGATACGGCAATCCCGTGAAGCCTGTCGGCCTTATCGCATCGGCGTTCCGCCCGTCGGACGATGCCACGATGTTCGAATTCCTCGTGCCGTCCAACTTCTTCGCCGTCACCTCATTGCGCAAGGCCGCCGAGATTCTGGCATCGGTGAACAAGGAGAAGGAACTTGCGAAGGAGTGCCTCGACCTCGCCGACGAAGTCGAGAAGGCCCTTTATGAATATGCCGTCGTGGAGCATCCGAAGTACGGAAAGATCTTCGCCTTCGAGGTGGACGGTTACGGCAACGCGCTGATGATGGACGACGCCAACGTTCCGAGCCTGCTGGCAATGCCATATCTCGGTGACATCGACGTGAACGACCCTATCTACCAGAACACTCGCAAGTTCGTCTGGAGCAAGGACAATCCTTACTTCTTCAAGGGCAAGTCAGCCGAGGGAATCGGCGGGCCGCACATCGGCTACGACTACATCTGGCCCATGAGCATAATGATGAAGGCTTTCACCTCCCAGGACGATGCCGAGATCAAATGGTGCATTGAGACTCTGATGAGGACTGATGCCGGAACAGGTTTCATGCACGAGTCCTTCCACAAAGACAATCCGTACAAATTCACCCGCGCCTGGTTCGCCTGGCAGAACACGCTCTTCGGCGAACTGATCCTCCGTCTGATTGACAACGGCAAGCTCGACCTCCTCAACTCAATCAAGGTCAAGTAGACAGCCGCTGACGCTATTCCTGCTGGCTGAGGGTGTCGACAGGGTTGGCGTGGGCTGTCTTGAGGGTCTGTGTGACGATGGACAGGAAAGAGATCAGGCAGGTCAGCAGGGCCGCCGCCGGAATCGCCCACCACGGGAACTCGATGCGGTTGTAAAAATCGTTGAGGTACAGGTTCATGGCCCACCAGCTGATCGGCACTGCTATGATGACGGCGGCCAATGTCATCACGATGAATGACTTCGAGAGCTTGGCCGCCGCTTCGTTCACACCCGAGCCGAAAATCTTGCGCAAGGCGATCTCGCGGGACTGCTGGCCGGTGTAGTAGATTGCCATCGCCAGAAGCCCGAGCGCCGAAATCAGTATCGCAAGCAGCATGAAGGTCATCACAAGCGTCATCGTGTTGCGTTTGCCGGTCAGAGCGTCGTTCAGGAAATCATCGACGTACATAAGATCTTCCGGCTCGGACGGCACTCCGAGATATTCCTTCGCCGTCTCGATCCATGCGCCGCGGACAGCCTCGATGGCTTCCTTGCGGTCGTCTGTCGTCTTCAGCACCAGACCGAAGCAGGCCTCTTTGGCATCCCGGATCATCACAGCGCTGTGGCTGTCCTCCAGCGGTTCGTCCAGAGCGTCGTTCACTCTGAAATCCTCAATGACGCCGCACACTTTATATTCCTCGTTGTTGCCGAAATACGGCTTCTCGGCCGACACTCCGTAGCGCTGTTTCGTCTCTTCGGCTATCCAGCAGCTTTCACCCGCGACCGGCTCGTAGTACTGCTCCACCACCTTGAATCCGAACATCCGGAAGGCCGTGCTGTCGATCATCACCATCCTGAGCCAGGACTGGTTCTCGTTCTCGATGTGCACTCCGTTAGAACCGCAGCC